>JALYLK010000345.1 GCA_030774275.1 Actinomycetota bacterium | reverse complement strand
CGCGTTCTCGGCCGCCGCGAGAATCGTTCGCGTCCCGTTCGTCGTCGTCAAGATCGCCGTTTCCGCGCGTGGCTCGAGGTAGTCGCGCGGCGACGCGCCGAGATCGAACCCCTCGATCGGGACGCCTTTCCGCTCTCCGCCGACGACTGCCTCGGTACCGAGCTCCTCGCGAAGTGCGCGCGCATCCTCGATCTCGCGGCAGCAGAGCACCCGCCGATATCCCGAGGCGAGCGCCTGCGCGATCGTCGAGGTGGCGCGCATCACATCGACGACGATCGCCACGTGGGCCGGCCCGGCTTCGGCAGGAGTAAAGGCGACGTCTGTCCGCACGTGGTCACTACGCTAATGGCCATGGCCGCTGCAATGAGGTGCTACAGACACCCCGATCGCGAGACGTACATCTCGTGCTCCGAATGCGGCCGGCCGATCTGCACCGAGTGCATGACGCCGGCGCCGGTCGGCCAGCGCTGCCCCGAGCACTCGGGCAAGCCGCAAGGCGTCGCCCGGATGACTGGAGGCATCCGA
The DNA here is from genome assembly GCA_030774275.1 of Actinomycetota bacterium. Classification (GTDB taxonomy): domain Bacteria; phylum Actinomycetota; class Thermoleophilia; order Gaiellales; family Gaiellaceae; genus 13-2-20CM-68-14. The sequence goes on along the minus strand of JALYLK010000345.1, from coordinate 3,593 downwards.
AGCGTGGGCGCCGGGACGACCGGGCTCGTCACGCGGATCCTGATCGGCATCAACGTGGCCATCTACCTCCTCGAGCTCGCGCAGGGAGCGGGAATCAACGCGAATTCGGGCTCGATCTACGTCAACGGCGTTCTCGTCGCGTCGGCGAGAGAAATCGGTGGACAAATCCTGCCGGTCGGGCTCGGCGTTGGCCATCTGATCGGGGTGGCGCACGGCGACTGGTGGCGCCTCATCAGCGCCGCTTTCCTGCACTACGGACCGATCCACCTAGGCTTCAACATGTTCTTCCTCTACTGGATCGGCACGCCCGTGGAGGAGTACCTCGGCCGGGCGAGATTCCTGCTCGTCTACCTCGTCTCGGGCCTTGCCGGCTCAGCGGGCGCGCTTGTCCTGACGCCCAACTCGGCCACGGTTGGCGCCTCCGGCGCGATCTTCGGGATCCTCGGCGCCGCGCTGGTTCTCGAGCGGCAGGGTTCCTATGTGCTCGGCGGCAGCGCGATGGGGCTGATCGTGATCAACCTCGCCCTGGGCTTCTTCCTCGCCGGCATCTCGATCGGCGGCCACATCGGCGGACTGATCGGCGGCGCGGCGTGCATGCTCGTCCTCTCCCGCTTCGGGCGAGGCCACGGCGCCTACGGACGAATCGGCGCGGCCGGAATCGCCGGGGTCGTGGCAGTCGCTGCGCTCAGCGTTGCGATCGCATACTGGAAAGTTCGCGGCTACACGTAGTCGCTACTAGCGATCGCGCTCGACCTGGGTCACCCGGTCGAGCTTGTCCGTCCAGGCGCGGTCTGTGCCCCGCCCGCCGTTGATCCGGTCGGCGGCCCCGTCCCAGGCCCAGATCAGGTCGTTCCCATCGCCGCCGTAGACGGTGTCGCGGCCTGTGTCTCCCTGGAGTCGGTCGTTCCCCGGACCGCCGTAGAGGACATCGTTGCCGCCTCCGCCGCTGAGCAGGTCGGCGCCGGGGCCTCCGATCAGGATGTCGTTGCCGCCCCCGCCGTCGAGCGCATCGTTGCCACCCAGGCCGCAGATCACGTCTGGGCCCGGCGTGCCCCTGAGCACATCAGGCCCGCTCGTGCCCGTGATCGTGCAAGCCATCACCCTGTGCGTGGCTGCGTGGCCCTTCGCTGCCGCGAATAGGGCCAGAGAGGCGAACATCGCTGCCAGAGTCCGGATTCGATTCGTTTCGCGCGGGCCCACGTTGGAGACCTCCTGGAACGTTCTGGCGTGGCCGCGCCGCCGAGCTCGTTTTCTGAGGTCGAGATCGGCGTCCGCGAGGCCCAGGGCCATCCCTCGCGGTAGTGAACCGCGCGATCTCGTTCTAGACCGCGGCGCGAATCGCTGCCAGCGCGCGCTCAGCCGCAGCGGTTCGCGTGGCAGCAAACGCCGGGGTCGGTGGAGCGCCGTTGCCGGCGTTCGTCGGCCGCCAGGCCGCCTCCCAGCCACCCGAGCGTGGTCTGAAGGCAAGCGTGTAGCCGCTCTCGAACGCGGCGTCGACGATCTCCGTCACCCGGTCGTCATAGCGATCACCGTCGCACATGTCTCAACGGTACGGCGCGAACCAGACGGCATCGTCCTTGGTTGTCGAGCTAGCCCCCGGCGGAGACGTAGGCGGCGCCCTGCTCCGCCAAAGCCGCCTGCGCCGCCGCCAGCCGCGCCAGAGGCACGCGATAAGGCGAGCAGCTGACGTAGGCGAGTCCGAGCCGATGGCAGAAAGCGACGGACTCGGGCTCGCCGCCATGCTCTCCGCAGATGCCGAGCTTGATGTCCTCCCTGGTCGACCGGCCGCGCTCGACGGCGATTCGCATCAGGTCCCCCACCCCGCTCTGATCGAGCGTCTCGAACGGGTTTCGCTCGAGCACGCCGTCCTCGAGGTAGCGGGTCAGGAACTTTCCCTCCGCATCGTCGCGCGAGAGGCCCAGCGTCGTCTGGGTCAGGTCGTTCGTACCAAAGGAGAAGAAGTCGGCGTGCTCGGCGATCTCATCGGCGCGGATGCACGCGCGCGGCAACTCGATCATCGTGCCGACGAGGTATTCGACCTCCTCGCTCTCCTCGTTGGCCGTGGCAATTGTCATCGCACGCAATCGGTGCAGTTCCTCGGCAAAGCCAACGAGCGGATGCATGATCTCGACGAGCGGGGCCTCGCCGGTCCGCTTCTCGACCGCGAGGGCAGCCCGGATGATCGCTCGCACCTGCATTTCGTAGATCTCGGGCCAGAGGAGCCCGAGCCGGCAGCCGCGCGTGCCGAGCATCGGGTTCGTCTCGTGCAGCGCCTTGATTCGCTCGCGCATGCGGTCGTCTGTCGCTTCCTCAAGCGGGGGCAGAAACTCGTGCAGCGGCGGATCGAGGAGCCGAATCGTCACCGGCAGGCCGGCCATCGCAGCGAAGATCCCCTCGAAGTCGGACTGCTGCATCGGCAGCAACTTCTCGAGCGCGCCGCGCCGGTCCTCCTCGCCACTGGCCATGATCATCTCGCGGACGATCGGCAGCCGCTCCTCGGCCATGAACATGTGCTCAGTTCGGCAGAGACCGATGCCCTGCGCCCCGAACTCGCGCGCCCTCGCCGCGTCCTCCGGGGTGTCGGCATTCGCCCGCACCTGCAGAGTGCGGTGCTCGTCGGCCCAGCCGAGGATCGTCTCGAAGTCATCGTTGATCTGCGGCGGGACGAGCTCGACGGGCCCGGCGATCACGATCCCGGTGGCGCCGTCGATCGTGATCACATCGCCCTCCGCCAGGTCGTGCCTGCCGATCCGGACACGGCGCTTCTTGGAATCGATGGCGAGCTCTTCGCAACCTGCAACGCACGGCTTGCCCATCCCACGCGCGACGACTGCAGCGTGCGAGGTCATGCCGCCGTGCGCGGTCAGGATTCCCTGCGCAGCGATCATTCCGTGGATGTCGTCGGGCGAGGTCTCCCAGCCGACGAGAATCACCGGCTCGCTCTCGCCCAGGCGCGCGGCTGTGTCCGCGTCGAGCACGATCTTCCCGGAAGCCGCGCCGGGGGACGCGTTCAGCCCCTTGGCGGCGACCTCGTAGTCGGCGCTCGGGTCGAGCATCGGGTGGAGCAGCTGGTCGAGCTGCGCTGGATCGATCCTGGTGACGGCCTCTTCCTTCGAGATCAGCCCTTCGTCCACCATCTCGACGGCCGCCTTGAGAGCCGCCGCGGCGGTGCGCTTGGCGGCGCGGGTCTGGAGGAGATAGAGCCTGTCGTCCTCGACCGTGAACTCGATGTCCTGCATGTCCTGGTAGTGCTCTTCGAGCCGGCGCATCGTCTCGAGCAACTGCTCGAACGCCTCCGGCAAGCGAGCCCTCATCTCGCCGAGCGGTTGTGGGGTCCGGATCCCCGCGACGACGTCCTCCCCCTGCGCGTTGGCGAGGAACTCGCCGTAGAGGCCGGCCTCGCCGGTCGAGGGATCACGGGTGAAGGCGACGCCGGTACCGGACCGGTCGCCTTTGTTGCCGAACACCATCTGCACGACATTGACCGCGGTGCCGAGATCGTCAGGGATGTGGTGAGCCCGCCGGTAAACCTTGGCGCGAGGGTTGTCCCACGAGTCGAAGACGGCCCGCACCGCGCGGCCGAGCTGCTCGCG
>JALYLK010000344.1 GCA_030774275.1 Actinomycetota bacterium | reverse complement strand
CTGGTGAGCCGGGAAGTCTGGTCGGCGTCCGTGAAGGTGGTCCGAGATGGCGCAGACGGCTCCTGAGGGGTTTCTAAACTACGGTTTCGCCTGGAAACGTACGACTCCAAGCGATTGATCGGAGTTTTGAAACCCCTCAGGCATAAAGCCGCTACCACTCCCGAGCCACGCTCGAATGTCGAAACGGAGTTTTGACACCCTTCAGGGAGCTCGGCATCGTCGAACACGCCGGGATCTCGTTTCTCGATCATTACCTGAGGGGTCGACCGCTCCGCGCTTTCGAGAAAGCGGCGCAGCATCCCGGGCTCACGCGGTTCACCGCTGACCCTTAATGCTCCGCGTCAAAGACGGTAGCGGAGGCGGGGAGGCCGCGTCCGCGCGACCGCCCCATCCACCAAGGATCAGGGTGCCGGCGACACGAGCGAGTAGAAAACGTCGCTCGGATTCGTCGACTGATTCAGTGCCATGTCGAAGAACGCTCCGAAGGCGTTCCCCGTCGTCACGAGTCCCTCGTAGTCGCCGAGGAAGTAGCCGCCGGCGTTGGCGGCCTGTTCCGTGTCGAACGGCCCGCCGACGTGCGTCTCGTTCCCCGCCCACGAGCTCGGGCTGCTGCACGCGCCGTGGCAGTGGGCAAGCCAGTAGTCGGTTGTCAGACCCGGATCGCTCGTGTTGTTACGGAAGTCGTAGTAGGTGACGCCGACCGTTCCGTCCGCTGCAACCTTCACCTCGGGCGTGAACGCCTGCTGGTCGCCCGCCGGCACTGATGTGGGCGTCTGGTTGATCTTGATCGGCGCCGACCAGGTCGAGCCGCCATCGGTCGACTCGGAGAATCGGATCTCGTCGATTCCCGGCGTGGTCACGTCGTCTTCCCAAACGGCGTAGAGCGCGCCGGTCGACGGGTCGACGGCGAAGGCGGGCAACCCGCCGCTGCGGATTGCCTGGCTTGGGTGGTCGGGATCGAAGGGACCCGGGAAAGAGGTGTCGAGTGGGGCGACAATCGTCGCCTTCTTCTCCCAACTCACGCCCTGGTCGAACGAGCGAACGACCGCGACCGACGCCCCTTGGAGCTTCGCCTTGTGGTTTGCGAAGACGACCAGGCCGTCAACGAGCGTGTCGTTCGGTAGGACACTGATGATGCTTCCGATCGTCCCCGCCTGGGTGCCGGGGTTGTAGAGGACACGTGGGGTCTCCCAGGTCGTGCCGCCGTCGGTCGTCCGCGAGAAGTACGCCTGCTGCACATAGGACCGTGCGTGGAAGCGCCCGTTATCGTTCGCGTGCAAGCTCGGGGGAGAAAGGAAGCGATCCCACGCCGCGTAGACGAGGTTCGCGTGATTGGGGTCGGCGGTGATCGATTGCTTGTCGTCACCGTTGGTCAGATCCTCGTTGACGGTGATGGGGGCCGACCAGGTTTGGCCGCCGTCGGTCGACCTCGAGACGAGAATCCCGTTGTCGGTGTCGAAGACGTCGAAGACGAGCCAGATCCCGTACAGGGTTCCGTCCGCGCCGAACGACACCCATGGATCGGAGGCGCGGTCGAACTTACCCCCCGAGCACTTGGTGATCCCTGGGACGACCGTCTGGCCCCAGGTCAGGCCGCCGTCGGTCGTCCAGCTGCTCGCAAGGCCCCGGTCGCCGCCATCGGACCAGCGGTCCTCGTGATAGGCGCCGGCGATGTTGAGCGGGTTCGTCGGGTTAATGTCCGCCTGAGGCTCGGGCTCAGCCGCCGGATAGAGCGTGCTCCCGAACGTGGACTCCTGAACTGAGGCGTTGTCGGCCGTGCAGTCGGCGAACGGATCGGTCGCGCCGAAGGACGCGAGGACCGGCGACGTCGCCCCGTACGTGCTCGCGTCGGCGGGCAGAGCCCCTAGCGCGAGCGCCGACCCGAGCGCAAGCGCCACGAGCACACCGATCCGGTGCGAAGCCGCGGAAAACGGTATGTGCATGTTCCCTCCCCATGTGCGGGCCGCGCGTAAGCCATCGCGCGTTCCCAGTTTCGACCCCGGCACCCTTTCAATGGGCGGTCGACGCTGTCAAGGAACTGCCGTCACGCGCTCGCGGCGATAGAGGTGAATCTCCTTTGGAAGCGCTCGCCGAACGAGCGACCCCGTGTCTCCAAGATGGCCGAGAGGAGGAGGATGATGAGGAGAGAGAAGGAGGGCGAGTTCCAAGAAGTCACATCAGTTCCAAAAAAGCGGCGAAAAGCGCTTGAGAAGGGTTCTGTTGCTGCAAGCTGTCGTCGTGAGCGCCCGCCTATTTCCGCTGCGCAGTGGGTTCTCGGCTGGGGAACCTGGCCAAGACCCAGTGGTAGACCCTTACTCGCGAGCGACTAGGTGGCATCGCCGTAGGAGCACGGTTTGGTAACCAGCGGCCAGCCAAGGGTCGATCTTGCTGTTCTGCCCATTGGCCGACAGCGCCACGGACGGTGCATAGACATCGCCCTCGCGCGCGCGTGTAAGCACGTTGCACCCGACGCGGTGCGCCGCTCAAGAGAGAGGACGCTCGCCCACCCGAGCAGAGTCCCACAGCGGGTGCGCGCTGGACGTCAACGCCGCATTCGGTCCGGACTAACTCTCCGGCCCTGATCGCGGCACGAGGACGACAAGGAATCCGTCCGGGTCGGCGAGGGTCACCGCATGCCTTCTCCAGTACGGGTTCGCTGATTCGACCGGCTCTGTGCCAACCCGCCTGATCGTCTTTTCCACGGCCTCGGCGTTGCCAAGGTAGAGGACAAGCAGCGTCTCTGGATGTGGCGACGGTGCTTTGTGGCGTCCGCCGCTCGTGAATTCGAGATGTGCGTCTGTTCCGGGCAGCGCGAAGAAGACACCGTTGTAACCGTCGTGGTCGTGGAAACGACCTAGTTCCGACAGCCCGAGCCCGTCGCGATAGAAGTGGACGATCTCCTGAAGGCGCTCTGTGTGCCGCGCGAACCGAACCTGCATCTGCGGCTAAATCCTTCACCGCCGGCTCAATCCAAGCAAGCGGTCAGGTGACATTGCCGAACTGTGAGTGTGCGGGTGTCCCGTCTGGGGCTGTCGTCAGGGTGGCGCCGGTGCTCTTTGTTCGTGACTCAATTCCCGAATGACCTCGCCCGCGGGTGGTGTCTTTCCAGTGATCTGTCCGGACAAAGAAACCGGTGCCGGCCTGGCGCCCGCTTGCTGGCCTGATCAGAAGCCTGTCCGCCGCTTGCCGGCGTGACTCATCACAGTTCTGCCGCCCGCGGTCTTCACCCCAGACCGGCCACCGGAGTTGTTCCCCCAACCTGGGCTGGAGGTGGTTTGGATGCTTGCAGATCAGCTGGACTACGTGGTCGGCGTCGACCCGCACCGCGACAGGCACGCGCTCGCGATCGTCGAGGTGCGAACCGGCGTGGTCGTGTTCGAAGCGACCGTGTCCGCCGACAGTGGCGGCTACTCCGAAGCGCTACGACTTGGCGAGCAGCACGCGCCGGGGCGACGGGCCTTCGCGGTCGAGGGCAGCGGCTCGTTCGGCGCTGGACTGACCCGCTTCCTCGCCGAACAGGGCGAGCGGGTGTTCGAGGTCAGCCGGCTACGTCGTGAGCGCCGCTCCGGCGGCAAGACCGACGCCCTTGACGCCGTCCGCGCGGCGAGGAGCGTTCTCAGCGTGAAGCGGCCCGCGATCCCACGCGCCCGCGGCGAACGCGAGGCGCTACGAGCGCTCGTGGCAGCCCGTGAAGGGGCCGTGACCACGCGAACGGCGGCGCTCTGCCAGCTGCGCCACCTACTCGTCACCACCCCCGAACCGCTGCGCAGCGAGCTTCGCCCGCTGACCCGGGCTCGGCTCCTCAGCCGCCTCACCGAAGCACGACCCGATCGCCGGCAGGACCCCGAGCTCCGCGGCACCCAGCTTGCACTGAAAGCCGTCGCGCGACGCATTCAACGGCTCACCGAAGAAGAACGCGAGCTGGCCCGAGAGATCGAGAAACTCACCCGCGCGCTCGCACCACAACTGCTCGACGAGCCAGGCATCGGGCCACTCCTTGCTGCCCAAGTCGTGCTCTCCTGGTCACACCACGGACGCGTCGTCAGCGAAGCGGCCTTTGCGCGCCTCGCCGGCGCAGCCCCGATCCCCGCGTCCTCCGGCCAGACCACACGCCACCGACTGGACCGAAGCGGCGACCGCAAGCTCAACCGCACGCTCCACCAGATCATCGTCACCCGACGTCGAGCACACCCACCGACGATCGCCTACATCGACCGACGCATCCAAGAAGGCAAAACGAGACGCGAAGCAACCCGCTGCCTGAAGCGCTACCTCGCCCGCAACCTCTACCGACTCCTCGAGCGCCCGCCAATGCCGGCTTGACAGACATAGAAGCATCACTGGCCCCGCAGACGTCTCTCGCTGCTGTTTCTTGTTTCCTCGCCTTGGCGGTGCTCGCCAACCCGCCAACGCCGAGTCTGCGGCCGTTCGATCAAGCCTGATCTGGCCCGCTAGGTGTAAGACCCGAGCAGGTTGGTTCTGCTGACCGGGGGTTGGCGGCCGAGGGCTGAGTGTCGACGTCGATGGTTGTAGTACCAAAGCCAGCCGTCAAGGGCCGCTGTGCGCTCTTGGCTTGAGCCGTAGACCGCGCCGTGGGCCCAGCCGGCGAGCAGCGTCCGGATGAAGCGCTCGGCCTTGCCGTTCGTTTGCGGGCGGTAGGGGCGGGTGCGGCTGTGGCGGATCCCGAGCCTGCGACAGGCCAGCGCATGCAGGGCGGAGACATAGGCGGAGCCGTTGTCGGTCAAGAGCCGCTCGACCCGGATCCCGCGGCGCCGGTAGAAGGCGACCGCCCGCTCCAGGAA
>JALYLK010000343.1 GCA_030774275.1 Actinomycetota bacterium | reverse complement strand
TCGGAGCGCCGAGGATCGTCGAGGAGAGCTCGACGATTCGGTGCAGAACCTCTGGCAGGCCCTCCGCCGACGCGAGCTCGCGGCTGAACTCGAGCAGCTCCTTCAGGTGCTCGGCCTCGCGCCGCTGTGACTGGTAGAGCCGCGCGTTCTCGAGCGCGACCGCAGCATGGCCGCCCAGCACCTCGAGCAGGCGGACGTCGTCCTCGTCGAACTGGTCGACTCCAAGCTTTGAGATCACGATCACGCCGATCACGCGCGAGCCGTAGCAGAGGGGCACTGCAAGAAGGGATTCCTCAAGCGGCTCGGTCCCGGGAATCAGGACTGCGTAGTCGCAGTCCAGCGCGTTGCCGATCAGCAGCGACGTTCCTTCCTCGGCGGCGTGGCCCGTGATTCCCTCACCGACCTTCGACCGCGGAATCTCAACCTCGCGTCCACCTCTCGAGGAGAGAACGCCGCGGAAAGCGATTGGGACGATCTCGTCGCCCTCCACGATCGAGACACGGCAGTTGTGGTAATCGATCAGCGCTCGTAGCTCGTCCGCGATCGCGGTGCCGATCTCGCGCACGTCGTTGAGCCTGTTGAGCTTGCCGGCCAGGCTCTGGAGCATCTTCAGATGGGCGATCGAGCGAACGCGGGAGCTCGCGACCGACGTCGAATCCGGCCGCTCGTAGGTCGAGTCGTCGAAGAGGACGATCAGATCCTTGCCGCGCGCCTTGGCGGTCATCATCGCCGCCTCCGCGCAGGCGATCAGCTCGCGCGGGTTGGAGGCGTGCTGCGGCCCCTCGGCGACGCCGACCGAGACCGTGACCTTCCCGACGGGGCCGAATTCGAGCTCCGTCAGGCGTTCCGCCAGCCGTTTCGCCAGCCCGACCGCGTCGACAGCGCCGCACGATCCCATGACGACGCCGAACTCCTCACCACCAAGCCGGCAGACGACATCGGAGCCACGCACGGCCGCTTTCAGCTGCTCGGCGAGCTCTCGGAGGACGTGGTCGCCGACGGCATGTCCGTAGATGTCGTTGACCTTCTTAAAGTCGTCGATGTCGAGCATCAAGAGCGCCACCGACCCTCGGCTTCGGCTGGCCAGGGTCAGCTCGGAGCGCACGTGCTCGTGGAAGTAGCGGTGGTTGTAGAGGCCTGTCAGCGAGTCGGTCTGGGCCTGCAGCTCGAGTCGTGCGCGCGTCTGGGCGTTGTCCAGCGCCAGCGCGGCTGCGTCGCCGAAGCGCTTCGCGAGCTCGAACTCCTCCTGGTCGAAGTGCGCGGTCTCGCCGAGGCGGTAGATGCTGAGCACGCCCTTGACCGAATCGCGCGCGATCAGCGGCACCGTGATCAGCGCCTCGCGCTCGTCCGGCGGAGTACCGGGCACGACCATCATCCGCGGGTCGAGGTGCGCGGCGTTCGTCAGCACGGGCTCGCGGTGCTCCGCGGCCCAGCCGGCCAGGCCGGTGCCGAACTCGATCTGGTTGCGCATGATCTCGTCCGCCCAGCGGTCTCGCGCCAACACCGGAACGAGCACGGTTTGCGCCTCGTCGGCCTGGAAGATGCTCAGCGTGTCGTAGGGGATCAGGTCGGAGAGCGTGTCCGCGATCCGGTCGAGCAGTGTGTCGAGACTGTGCTCGGAAAGGACGTGGTGGAAGACGTCAGCGAGCCGGCGATACGAATCGACGAGCTCGTGGCCGTCCGGGAGACCGTTTCCGGTCACCGAAGGTCCGCCCGAAGGCGGCATGGAGAGAGCCGCAGGCACTCGCCTCACGGTTTTCATCCTTCGCGAATCCAGGCCGAATGTGACACCCCCTTCCGGGGGATCTACGTCCGGTTTCGGCTCGTCCTAACCCACGAAGTACGAAATCAGGAAGGCCGTCAGCGCGGCCAGGCCTCCGGCAGCGATCAGAGGACGGCGTCGCGCAACGAAGGCGGCCGCGCCGGGATGGGGGACCACCTGCCGCGGCACTGCGCCTAGCCCGAGCAGGAAGATTGCGCCCGCGAGAACGCTCAGCAGCGCGAGCTGTGTCTGAGGCGAGCCGGGCAGGATCCGGGGCACGGGTGCGCCGAGCAGGCCCGAGTCGTGCGGCGCGGGACCGGTGACCTGCTTCACACCCGAGGCGGTCCGGTCCGGGGCCAGGTTCCCGGTGGGCGTGTTGCCTGGCCCGGAGACGAGGTCTGCCGGGGGCCGGCGGCTACCGACGCTGGGCGAGCGGTGGGTGCGGACCGACGACTGCGTCGGCCGCGTTGTTGACCGCTGCGACACGCTCGGCACCGGGGTGGACGTCGAAGCCGACGCGGCAGGAGAAGGCGAGGCAGTCGGCGGCAGAGCCTGGGGAGGCGGTGTCTGAGTCGATGCGGGTGGGGTTGCCGGCGACGGCGGAGGCGACGTCGACGGCGGTGGAGCTGGAGTCGAAGTCGTCACGCCGATCGTCGGCGTCGTCACCAGCAGCGTCGGAACTGTGACCGTCGGCAGGCTCGGCAGATCGATTGCACCGACCGGTCCGGCGAGCGCGGCGGCGCTCAAACCGGCCAAGGCGAGCGCCACGCTCGCAACGACCCGCCAAAGCCATCCCCCGAACCCCACGTCCGTACAACTAGTTTCGAGCCCGGACAGATTCGGTTTGCGCCGACCGCCGGTTGAGGAAGAACGAAGCTGGATCCGGAGACTCCCACGACTACCACTCCCGACTACTACGAGGTGCTCGGCGTCGCGCGCGACGCCGACCCCGAGACGATCAAGAAGGCCTTCCGCGCGCAGGCTCGCTCGTTGCACCCCGACGTCTCGAACGATCCCGGCGCCTCGGGCAAGTTCCGCGAGCTGACCGAGGCGTACGCCGTGCTCTCGAAGTCGTCGGCGAGGCTGCTCTACGACCGGTTCGGCTACCGCGGCCGCGGCAACGGCTGGTTCACGCCGGAGGGAGCGCGCGTGGCGACCGATTTCCTGCGTCGCCGAACGCCGCCGGTCGCGGAGGTGCTCGTCGATGAGTTCGAGGCGAAGCGCGGGGTGCGCCGGAAGGCCCGCTGGACGAGCTCGGAACCATGCGTGGCCTGCGGCGGGGACGGCGCGGCTCCCGGCGCGATCTCGATGACCTGCCCGGCCTGCACGGGGGCGGGCCGGCGACGGGTCGCCGGTTCCCTCGCAGCCGGTGAGCGCCTGCTGCAGATCGAAGACTGTCCGACCTGCTCAGGTCGAGGGACGCTTGCGAGCGACCCGTGCGAGAGGTGTGAGGGCTCTGGGGTGACGACGACGCCTGAGAGCGCCGAGGTTCTCGTTCCGCCGGGCGTCGCCGACGGCGAGCGCGTACCGCTACGCGAAGGCTCGCGCGAGGTCGTCGCCGTCCGCGTTCTCGCCGCACCGGCTGACTATGCGGTCGTTCGCTACGTCGCGCTGCTCGGGCTCGTCGTCGCCTTCGTGTTTCTGTGGGTCCTGCTTCGATAGACGGAAGCGCCGCCGACTCGCGCGACGCGTTTGTACTCCCGGTGCAGCAGGGTGGCAGTGCGCCCACCCGGGTCGAGTTTTGCCAGCGGCTGGACAACGAGCACGAGCTCGGCCCGCTGGGTCGCGAGTGCCCGGTGGACGGCCTGAAGCGCACCGGGAATCGACGCGATGTTGCTCGACCAGAGATAGCGGACGGCGGGCCTCCGGTCGGCGAGGTAGTAGAGGTCGGCGTCGGCCCAGACCGCGAGGATTCGCTGCTGCGGGTGCGTGTGCGCCCGTACGTAGCGTGCGAGGACGGCGTCGTGGACGAGGTGCGGATCGTGCGGCCAGATCGTCTTCGCCTGTTCCGTGGGGTTTGCCCAGGCGACCGGGATGGCCAGGGCGAAAGTCGCAGCGGCGGTCGCGGCAACAGCGGCGATTGCGGGGCGCGGGGCAGAGAGCCAGAGTGTGCGGACACCGACGGCAGCCAGCAACGAGAGCGGCGGCACAAGCTGCAGGTAGTAGTGCGGATGGAAGTTGCCGCCGGCTAAGACGCCGACCACGGCTGCGCCGAGCCAGATTCGCGCCAACCGCGGCGCGCGGCGCCAGCCGGCCGCCGCGAGCACGACGAGCAGGCCTAGCGCCTTGCCGGCCGGCGGAAGTGAGAGCCAGAGCTGGTGGGCTCGCCCCGCGAACGATCCGGTCACGAGCGAGCCGCCGTCAAAGCGGTAGCCGACGACCGCGTAGAGCCAGTCGTGCAGCCGGGCTGCGCTCGCCGCGGCTATCGCGACGGGCAGGAGCGCGCTCGCGACCAGCACGGCCGCGGGGACCAGACCGCGCCTTCGCTCGCGCCAGAGCAGAAATACGACAGCCGCCAGCCCGGCATCGAAGGCCGACTGCTTGATGAGCACGGCAATCCCGGTCAGCGCACCGGCGCCAGCGAGGCTCAGTAGGAGTCTGCTCCCGGGCCATCCACGCTCCCGGCCGTCGAGATAGGCACAGAAGCAGAGCAGCGAGAGAACCGCCGGCAGCGATGCGAGGAGCTCGCCCGACAGGGTGAACGATTCGATGAACGGCGATGCTCCGACGGTTGCCGCCAGCAGGCCGGCTGTGACCGCGGTTATCCTGCCGCGGGCCAGCCGGAGGGTGAGCAGCATCGTCGCGGCGACGACGAGCGCGGCGACTAGCGCTGCGGCTGCACGCATTGCCAACGGGGAGCCGCCGATCAGATGGACAGCGCGAAAAACGACTATGAGACCTTGCGGGCGGTCGACCCAGGCGCCGTCGTAGAGGATCGCGCCGTGGCTCCACAGCCGGGCCACCTCGGCGTAGCCCCCCTCGTCGGCGGTGAGTGGAGCCTTCCAGAAGGGAAGCCGTACGAGTACGGCGAGAGCGACGGCGAGGCCGCCGAGAAATGGGGCCCAGCGCGCGAGGACCTGGATCGCCGAACGGCGCTGATCGCGGCGGGTGGTCTCGTCGCCGCGCTGGCGCTCGCGATCTGGCTGTTCGGGCTCGGCTTGACGCCCGACCGCTACCTGCTCGTGCTGCTCGTCCCGGCGCTGATCCTGCGCCGGGGACGTCGTTATCTGCTCGATTTCGTTCCCTTCGCAGCGTTGCTCGTGATTTACGCGCAGTCTCGCGGAATCGCGCATCTCTTGCGTCCGCAGCCCTTTTACCTACCCCAGTTGAACGCGGACAAATTCCTCTTCGGCGGGGTCGTCCCCTCCGCGTCGCTGCAGGATTGGCTCTGGAACGGGACGCAGCAGTGGTACGACCACGCCGTGCTCGCGATGATGCGGCTGCACTTCATCGTCCCGCCCTTGCTCGCGTTCGCGCTTTGGGTTAAGCGCCGGGCGCTGTTCTACCGGTTCGCGGCGACGATGATCGCGCTTTCGTTCGCCGGAGCGCTCACCTTTCTCATCTTTCCGGCTGCGCCCCCTTGGGCGGCGGGGGAGAAGGGCCTGCTGCCCGGGCTGATCAGGATCCCGCACAACCCGGCACCTGACCCCTCCGGAGCACACGGCTACCACTCGATTTCCGTCTCGAGGCTGATCGACCCGAATCCGTATGCGGCGATTCCCTCGCTCCATGCGGGCTACGCCTTCCTCTGCTTCCTGTTCGTCGTCACGATCGCCTGGAAGACGCGCTGGCGCTGGTGGGCTCTCGGTGTTGGCTTGCTCTATCCGCTCGCGCAGTCGTTCGCCGTCGTGTACACGGGGAATCACTACGTGGTCGACTTGCTGATCGGCTACGTGTTCGCGACCGGCGCGCTCACCGGAATCTGGTGGCTCTGGCGCCGTCGGGGCTTGCCGGAGTAGCTGACCTCGCAGCTCGCATGGTTCACGGTGCCTCCTCGCGGCGGCGCTCGAGCAGTATTTGGGCGGCGGCGAAGCTGCCGAGCGTGACGGCGATGCCGAGGAGCGAGCCTGCGAATACGTCGGTAAGCCAATGCACCTGGAGGTAGGTGCGGCTCCAGGCCATACCGGCGGTGATCACGGCTGCGAGTGCCCACCAGAGTGGTCGCTTCCGGTCGGGCCTGCTGAAGAGGAGGACGAGCGCAACCGCGGTGGCGCCCGCGTAGGCTGCGTGCCCGGAGGGAAAGCTCGAGCCGTGAGGGTTGAGCATCGCGCCGGGGGGTCGGGGCCGCGTTACGAGCGTCTTGATCACGTTGCCAAGTAGTGGTGTCAGGCTCTCTGCGACGGCGAACGAGATCAGCGCCGCCCAGCGGCGCGCGACCAGGAGAAACAACCCGACCGCGGTGAGCGTGAGTCCGCGCCAGAACCCCTTGCCGAGCGCGTTGAAGACCAGCGCGAGGTGCTTCAGTATCGGTGTTTGGATGTCCTGCATCAGCTCCGACCAGTGACGATCGAGCGCGAGCGGACCGATGGGGATGAAGAGTGCGAGCAGCACCACGATGGCGAGCAGCACCGCCGCTTCGACGAGAGCGCGTCCGGGATGTCTGAGGAACTTCTCGCGGCGCCGTCGCGCCGGCCTTTTCAGCCGCGTGCCGACCAGGATGCTGTCCTCGCGACCCGTTCAGCAGGCACCAACCGAGCATAAAACGGCCGCGCGATGACGCGTTCGCGCTCGCAGTGTGTCTGGGCGTGGATCGCGCTGGCCGCGGCGGCCGGGGTGCTCGCGACGCTCGTGGTTCTGGTTTTCAGGAACCTGGGCGCGCTCGTGTTTGCATTGGGGGCGCTCGGGCTCGCGGGTGCGGCTGCTTGGGTCGCCGTTACCCGGCGGGGGATCGTCCGGCTGCTCGGCGTTGTGGTTGCGATCATCGCCCTGGCGGGCGGTGCGGTTGCGCTCGTTTGGCGTGGCGCAGTTGATGAGCTGGTCGCCTTCACCGTCGCGCTCGTCGCCTTCGGTGTAGCGAGCCAGGTGGCGCTTCGGCAAGCGCGCGG
>JALYLK010000342.1 GCA_030774275.1 Actinomycetota bacterium | reverse complement strand
GAGGACGCAGGGAGTGTCAATAGCTAAAGCTATTGGCGCGACCGAGGACGCTGCCACGGGGCGAGCAGCGCGGCCTGGGGGCACAGACTCTATTTCGCCAAAGCCTCCGGGGCCGTAACCGGCCCAACGAGCGTGGCCCTCAGCGCACGCGCAAGCCCGCGCAGCTGGTGCTGGCGTTGCCGGCGGCGTCGGCGGCGCGGACGCAGAAGTGGCCTAGTATCGGTTGTCGCGGCGCTCGCCAGGGGAGCCAGTACACGACAGCGTCCTCGGTCGGCCTCAGCGTACGGCCAAGCCTCTTCACCAGCGACCGCCCGCGGTAGACCGATACCTGCTCGGTCGTCTGGCCGCTGTCGTCTCGGACACGGTAGGTGAGCTTGACCAGTCGCCCGCGGCGTCCAGTGACGGCGTACGCATGGACTACCGGCGGGAAGGTGTCGACCGCTTTCGGCACCGGCAGCTGCGCAGGAGGAGGTGGGGGCGGAGGCGCGGGCGGGGGTGCCGGCAGTGGGGGCGGCGCCGGAGCCAAGGGGGTCGCTATCGCCAGTGCTGAGGCGACGTTCACACGCCCATAGCCGTAGTTCTGCTGCCAGGTGCAGCCCACGCAGGTGCCATAAGGGTCGCTCCCATATGCGACGCCGCCCACCTTGTCGGAGCTCGCAGCAAGGACGCGCCGCACGTCGGCCGGGGTCGACTCAGGGTGCTCCCCGAACCGAAGCGCCGCGATGCCCGCCACGAACGGGGAGGCCATCGAGGTGCCCTGCTCGGTCGCGTAGGCGTCAGGCCACCAGGTCGAGTCGATGCCGACGCCCGGGGCCGAGACAAAGACGTCAGGCGAGCCGAAGTTCGAGAACGAGGCTGCCTGGTCGAACTCATCGGTAGCGGCGACGCCGACGACCCCAGGGCAGCCGGCGGGAGACGCCGGAGCGGAGGACGAGCTGTTACCGGCGGCGGCTACGAGGAGGGCCCCGTAGGTGCGCTCGGCGGTGGAGGCGGCGTCGCAGATCGTCTGCGAATACGCCCCGGTGAGGCTGAGGTTGATGACCTTCGCGCCTTTCTGAGCGGCCC
Source organism: Actinomycetota bacterium (assembly GCA_030774275.1). Taxonomy (GTDB): domain Bacteria; phylum Actinomycetota; class Thermoleophilia; order Gaiellales; family Gaiellaceae; genus 13-2-20CM-68-14. The sequence goes on along the minus strand of JALYLK010000342.1, from coordinate 9,323 downwards.
AGAGAATCCCGTTCGCGACATCCACGACGGAGCCGTTGCCGTTCGGAGCGCTCAGCACCTTTACCGGGATGATCGGCGAAGAGAAGGCGACACCCGCCACGCCGATGCCGTTGTCGGTTGCTGCACCGGCGATTCCAGCGACGTGAGTTCCGTGGCCGAGGTCGTCGGCCGCAGGACCGGCGACGCAGGCGGCGTTGTTGACGCAACTGGCGCCGAGGTCGGTTCGTACATGTCCGGTGAGATCGACGTGCGATGCCTGGACGCCGGTATCGACGATCGCCAGCGGAGCGCCGCCGGTGGCACCGAACGAGCCGGGGTAGAGCGCCCAGCCGGCAAGGGTCCCGGTGATGTTGAACGCCCACTGCGAGGCGAAGTCGGGATCGTTCGGCGGATTGAGCGCAAGCGCGTGCATCTGCCCGTTTGGTTCCGCGTAGACGACGTCCGCGCGCCTGTCGTACGCGGCAATGCGGGCGGCTGCGGACTCGCCGGGCCCGAGACGGATGATCGAGACCCGGTTCGCGGTCTGGCCGGCTGGATCGTCGCCGAGCGCCTCGATCCGGGTCGCCGCGCCGGTCGGCTGCGTGAACTTGACCAGGATCGTCGGCGTCGCCGCGGCTGCGGAAGGCGCACAGGCAAGTGCGAGGAGCGCTGCAACGAGGCTGGGGCGGCGGACTGAGTGAAACATGGTTGCGGCGGAGCTAGCTTGGGTCATCGGCAGGACGGAGGGCGTGGCTTTTCCCTCGAACGAGGAGGAGAGCCGGCGTCTGGCAGTCTGAGGTCGTGCGCCCGCTGGCAGCGCTCTACCGCGTCATCTTCGGCTCGGACACCGATCCGGCCCTGCGGCCGATCCTGGGGATCAACTTCGCCGGGTCGCTCGCCGGCTCGACTGTCTGGAGCTTCGTCGGGATCTGGGCCATCAAGAAGCTCGGCGCGGATCCGTCCGTGCTGGGGCTCGCTTACCTCGTGAGCGCGCTGATCGGCGTCGGATCTGGCTACCTCGGCGGCCATCTGTCCGATCACTTCGGCCGGCGGCCGCTCATCCTGATCGGCTGGGTCGGGCAGACGGCCGTCGTGCTCGGTTTCATCGCGGCGGGAAGCAGCGCGACGGCCGGCCTGCTCGTCCTTACCTTCGGCGGGCTCTTCTTCCAGATCGGCAACGCCGCCGGCCAGGCGCTCGTCGCCGATCTCGTACCGCACGATCGGCACGAATCGGCGTATGCAGCCGTTCGCGTTGCCTCGAACCTCGGGATCACATTCGGACCGCCGCTGGGCGGCCTGCTACTCCTGATCGGAAGCTGGAATGCGCTTTTCATCGGGGCCGCCGCCTTCTCTGCGCTGGGTTTCGTGCTCGCGGTCCTCTTCCTGCCGGTGCGGGGCGCGTACGCGCCGGAGGAGCCGCCGAGCCGTGGTTCGTTGGGCGTGATCGCCCGCGACCGGCCCTTCCTGCTCTTTCTGGTCTCTGCCGCGTTTGCGTGGATCGTCTACGTCGCGTTCGAGACCGTGCTGCCGATCTCGCTCGTCGAATCGCACGGCTACTCGAGCTCGACCTGGGGGTTCCTGCTGGTCATCAATCCCTTCCTGGTCACCTTCTTCCAGCTGCGGCTGACCGAGCGAGTGAGTGCGGTGCCTGCCGCGGTCAAGCTGGCCGTCGGACTACCGCTGATGGGGCTGCCCTTTCTGCTGCTCTCCGTGAATGACGCGCTACCGGTCGTGCTGCTGATCCTGTTTCTGTTCGTGGTCGGCGAGATGCTCTGGGTTCCGACCTCGCAGACGGCCGTCGCCGGCCTTGCCCCGCCCGACCTTCGAGGCGCCTATATGGGTGCGTTCGGCGCGATGGGGGCGGTCGGGTTCGCGTTGGCGCCGTTCATCGGCTTACAGGTGCGAAAGAGCTTCGGCGATTCGGCGCTCTGGATGCTGCAGGCCCTGCTGTCGCTGGTCGCCGCCGGGACCGGGGCGGTCGCCATCCGGATCGCCCTCGATCGCGGGCCGGAGGAGCGCGAGCCGGCCTCGGCGACCGTCTAGTCCGGCTCGTACACTCCGGCAGAGATGGACGCGATCTCGTTCGCTCGCGGCGTGCCCGCACTGGAACTCTTGCCGATCGAAGAGCTCGCCGACTGCGCCAAAACGGCGATCGAGCACGGTGGCGCTTCCGCCCTGCTCTACGGCCATACGCTCGGCTACCAGCCCCTGCGCGAGTGGATCGGCGAGCGCCACGACGTCGATCCCTCGCGCGTCGTAGTCACGAACGGGTCGCTTCAAGCGTTCCACTTCGTGCTTTCCGCCTTTGCCGGGGCGGGCCGCGTGATCGTCGAGCGGCCCACGTATGACCGACCTCGGAAGATCCTGGGCGAGTTCGACGAGGTCCCGGTCGACGAGGACGGTCTCGACGTCGACGAGCTCGAGCGCCTCCTCGACGTCGCTGAACGGCAGGCATTCCTCTACACAATTCCGACCTTCCAGAATCCAACCGGAGTGACGCTCTCGGAAGACCGACGGCGCCGGCTTGCCGACCTCGCGACCAGTCGGGCGCTTCCGATTCTCGAGGACGATCCCTACGGCCTGGTTCGTTTCGAGGGCGAGCCGCCGATGAGCCTCTTCGAGCTCGAAGGCGGGCGGAACGTCATGTACAGCTCCTCGTTCTCCAAGACGATTGCCCCGGGCCTGCGGGTGGGCTACGTCGTCCTGTCGGAAGCGATGGCGGCGAGCCTGGAAGACGTCGTCGCCTCGACCTACATCACGCCCGCACTCGTCACGCAGGCGACGGTGCTCGAGTTCCTGCAGCGAGGCTTGCTCGAGCCGAACCTCGAGCGCGTCCGCGTGCTCCTGCGCACGCGACGCGACGCGATGCTCGAGGCGCTCGAGCGAGAGCTCGGCGGGCGCGCCCGCTGGTCGCGGCCCGAGGGAGGGTATTTCCTCTGGCTCGAGCTGCCCGAAGGCACCGATTCGGCCGAGTTGCTAGGCCGAGCCTCGGAAGCGGGAGTCACCTTCGTTCCCGGCTCCGACTTCGGTGGCGGGCCGAGCTCGGCCCGCCTCGCCTTCAGCTACGCCTCCCCGGCCGAGATCGACGAGGGCGTCTCGCGTCTGGCCGGCTTAGTCCCGGCGCCGGCGGCGGCTTAGCTGACCCAGTAGCGCGCCGGCGACAACGCCGACCGCCAGGCTAAGCAGGATCAACCAGATCTGGGACACGTTGGCCGTGAAGACCACGAAGTGCAGGTGCACGTTCCTGTGGTTCTCGATGATGAAAGCGATCACGTAGCAGGCGATCAGGACCAAGCCGATCAGCTTGGCCCAGAAGCGCGGCTGCCATTCGCGGATCTGCTCCTGGCTCATGCGGAAACGCGCCATTGGTCTACGAACTCTATGTTGGGACGCGACTGCGGAGGACTAGGCCGCGGCGCGGCTGGCGATCTCGCCTAGCGAGCGCGGGACGAGCTGGGGCTGGCGCGGCCGCATCAGCGAGCCGCGGCTTTCCGCTCGAAAGGTCGGACACGGCGTCTCTGGAGAGAGTGCGCAGAGACCCGCGCGCCGGAAATAGCAATCATTGCAGGTTGCTTTAGTCGCTTTGCTCAACCTTCTCCAATCTAGTGACCGCGCTCCGAACGTCGGGGATCATATGGATCCTGACCCGTAGATCAAGCCAAGGATCTTGGAACTTTGCGCACTTTGCGCGGCTTTCGAAAACGCTCGTTCAGGCGCTTGCGGGGTGCTTCGACGGCAGCGTTGCCAGAGCGTGCAACGCCTGTGGAAAGCTCTGCACAGGGATGATTCGAAGCCCGTGCGCATACCTGCGCGCCACACGCGCGTTCGAGCCCGCGGGAACGAGGAAGACATCCACACCCGCCTCGCGGGCCCCGATCGTCTTTTGCTCGACGGCACCGATCGGCAGTACGGAGCCGTCGAGTGCGAGCTCTCCCGTGGCGGCGACCTTGTAACCGCGGTCGATGTTGTTACCGAGCTCCTCCATCAGGTCGAGCGCAAAGGCAAGCCCGGCGGAAGGACCGCCGACGCCGGCGGTATCGATGCGAACCCGGACCGGAAGCTTTCCGATCGAGCCGCCGGTCTCGTCGACGAGGATCCCGATCGCGGCTTCGTGCGGGGAGTCTGGGCTTGCGATCGTCCGGACGGTCGCGGTTGCGACTCGTCCCGATCGCCGGTAGCGGAGCCGTAGAAGGTCACCGGGGCGGTGGCCGGCTACCAGCACGTGCAGGCGGCCAAGGCTGTGGACGGCCGCCCCGTTCACGGCCAGCAGTTGATCGCCGACACGCAGAACCTTCCGGGTGTGGCCAGGCGCAGCGGGCGCGACGCCTCGGATCACGACGTTCGGCAGCTGGATCCGGACGGGATAACCGAGACGTTTGAGGGCGACCGCCGCCGCGATCTTTTGCGATTGCGCCATCTGCGAGAGATCGATCCTCTGCTGTTGCTTCGCGGTCGCGTTTCCGAGCACGTCGCCTACCGGCAGAAGTGTGGCGCCACGCGCGAGTGGACGGCCCAGCAAGTCTTCCAGCAGACGGGCCTTGCGAAAGCGAACGTCGACGAAGTAGACGCCGCCCTGGCGCGCGGCCGGGCGCTCGCCGGCCACGCTCACAAGCGGCTGCAGCGGGTGCGCGCGGTCGGGCAGGAAGACGTAGTACTTGTTCGAGGGGATCAGGTAGAGAACAATCAGCACGATCGCGGCAACCACGATTCCCGCGCCGATCGCCCGCGGGAGCGTCATCGATCGCATCTCTTGATGGTACTCGCGCGCTTTGGGGCAGCCGCGGGGAGAACGCGACGCTCCTCGGCCTCGCCGCCAGGCGACGCCTCAGAGCAGGAAACGCGTCATCCCGCCGTCGACGGGGACCACGGCGCCGGTCACGTAGCTGCCGCGGTCGGAGGCGAGGAAGCAGATGACGTCGGCGACCTCCTCGGGCCGGCCGAAGCGGCGGAGCGGAATCTGCTCCATGTCGGAGGCGCGGGAACGCTCTGCGTAGACCTCCATCAAGCGCGGCGTCTCGATCCGGCCCGGCGCGATCGAGTTGACCGTGATCTTCTTGGGACCGATCTCCCGGCCCAACGTCTTCGCCCAGCCGATCACGCCCGGCCGGAGCGCATTCGAGAGAGCGAGATTGTCGGCCGGCTCACGGACGGTGCTGGATTCGATGTTGATGACCCGTCCGTTCCCGCTGCGCTCGAGCTGCGGAAGGCAGAGCTCGGTCAGCCGGATGACGGAGAGCAGCAGTAGCTCGACGGCGCTCTCGACGTCGTCGTCGGTGAGCCCGACCGCAGGGGTGCGCGGCGGGCCGCCGCTGTTGTTGACGAGGATGTCGATGCCGCCGAAGGCTTCGACAGTGCGGTCGACGAGCCGCCGCAGGTCGGCCGGGTTGGTGACGTCGCCCCGCACCGCGAGCGCACCCAGTCGCTCGGCTTCACGGTCGAGCACCTCGCGGCGCCGGGCGAACATCGAGACGTTGGCGCCCTCCCGGGCGAGCGCCTCGGCGGTCGCCAGGCCCATCCCCGAAGAAGCGCCGCAGACAATCGCCGTACGGCCTTTCAGGCCTAGATCCAAGCCGTTCCCTTATCCGCCATAGCTTGTCAGCACGCCGACGACTTCACGAACTGCGTCGGCGGACTCGTTCAGCATCGTCTGCTCGTCCTCGCTCAACTCGAGCTCGATGATCTCCTCGATGCCGCCGCGCCCCAGCTTGACCGGCACACCCATGTAAAGCCCCTCGATCCCGTACTCACCCTCGAGGTGTGCGGTGCACGGGAGCACTCGCTTCTCGTCGAGCATGATCGAGTCGACCATCTGCGCCGCTGCGGCTCCGGGCGCGTACCAGGCCGAGGTACCGAGCAGCTTCACGAGCTCGCCGCCACCTTTGGCGGTTCGCTCGACCATCGCCTGAATCGCGTCCTCGCTCACGAGCTTGCGGAGCGGAACGCCGCCGACGGTCGTTGCCGAGACGACGGGCACCATCTGGTCGCCGTGGCCGCCGAGGACCATCGCGGTAACGTCCTTGACGGATGCCCCGGTCGCCCAGGCGATGAAGGTCGAGAAGCGCGCGGTATCGAGGATCCCTGCCATCCCGAAGACGCGCTGCCTCGGCCAATCGCTGACGCTCTTGGCCACATGGCACATCGCGTCGAGCGGGTTGGAGACGATGATCAGGATCGAATCCGGGCTCTGCGCGACTGCGGCCTCCGTCACCTGTCCGACGATCTTCTCGTTGGTGGAGACGAGGTCGTCACGGCTCATGTCGCCGGTTCGCGGCACCCCGGCCGTGATCACGACGACGTCCGAGCCTGCGCTCGCCTCGTAGCCGTTCGAGCCGACGACATTCGGCTCGTAGCCGAGCACGGCGCCCATCTGGTTGACGTCCAACGCCTTGCCCTGCGGCAAGCCTTCCTTGATGTCGACCAGCACGACGTCGGCGTAGTCGTGTGCAGCCAGGACCTGGGCGCAGGTCGCGCCGACGTTGCCGGCGCCTACGACTGTCACCTTGCGGCGTTCGCTCAAACCCGGGCCCCGAGCTTGTCGATGATCGCGTCAGCGACCTCGCTCGTTCCGACGGCGGTCGGATCGTCGCGGGACGGCTTCATGTCGTAGGTGACACTGGCGCCCTCGCGAATCACGTCGGCGATCGCGTTCTCGAGCCCCTCGGCCGCCTCGGTCTCGTCGAGGTGGCGGAGCATCAGCATGCCCGAGAGCATCATCGCGATCGGGTTGACCTTGTTCTGGCCCGCGTATTTCGGAGCTGAGCCGTGGGTCGGCTCGAAGATCGCCGCGTCCTCGCCGAAGTTCGCGCCGGGCGCCACTCCCAGACCACCGATCATCCCCGCGGCGAGGTCAGAGATGATGTCGCCGTAGAGGTTCGGGAGTACGAGGACGTCGTACTCCTCCGGCCGCTGGACGAGTTGCATGCACATGTTGTCCACGATCCGATCGTCGAACTCGATCTCAGGGTTCTCCTCGGCGACCTCGCGAGCCACTCGTAGGTAGAGGCCGTCGGTGAACTTCATGATGTTCGCCTTGTGCACGGCGGTGACCTTGCGGCGTCCGTTGCTGCGCGCGTAGTCGAAGGCGAACTGGACGATCCGCCTGGTCCCGGAGACGGAGAGCGGCTTGATCGAGATGCCGGCGTCGGCATGCCGGAGCTTGCCCCCGCGGGCCTCGATCCACTCAATCAGCTCGTCTGTCTCGGGCATGCCCTGCTCGTACTCGATCCCTGCGTACAGATCTTCGGTGTTCTCGCGCACGACGATCAGATCGACGTTGTCGAACCGCGTCCGGACGCCCTCATACGTCTTGCACGGGCGGACCTGCGCGTACAGGTCGAGAGCCTTCCGCAGGCCGACATTGACGGAGCGGAAGCCGCCTCCGACCGGCGTCGTGATTGGACCTTTAAGCGCGACCCCTGTGCGGCGGATCGAGTCGAGCGTCTGGTCGGGCAAGGGATTCCCGCCGAACTGGTCCATCACGTCGGCGCCTGCCTGCTGCACGTCCCAGTCGAACTCGACGCCGGTCGCCTCGAGGACGCGGCGGGTCGCCTCTGTCAGCTCCGGGCCCGTCCCGTCGCCGGGGATCAACGTTGCTTCGTGCGCCACGGTCGGGGAGCCTATCCAAGCTACCGCGCCCCCAGGTCCCGGTAGCTTTCCGCGCTATGGCGGACGATTTCAAGCCTGGTCTCGAAGGCGTCGTCGCGGTCGAGACGGAGATCGCCGAGCCTGATCGCGAGGGCGGCTCGCTGCGATATCGCGGAATCGACATCGAGGAGCTTGTCGGCCGCTACCCGTACGAGAACGTCTGGGGACTGCTCGTCGACGACGACCTCGAGTCGAAGATGCCGGATCCCGAGCAATACGAGCCTGCGGCCCTGACCGGCAACGCTCCCTCCGATCTCCAAGCCGAGACCGCGCGTCTTTCAGGGGTTTGGGGTCTGGGCAAGCTGAACGAGATCTCCGACGACCAGGCCCGCGATGACCTCGGCCGGCTCTCGGCGCAGATGATGTCGATCGTGGCGCGCTCGGCAAGGGTCGCCGACGGGAAGACGGACGTTGTCCCGGATGACGTCGTCGCCCAGGGGCAGACCGCAGCCGAAAAGTTCCTGCTCCGCTGGCGGGGTGAAGCAGATCCTCGCCACGCGAAGGCGATCGACACCTACTGGATCTGTACCGCTGAACATGGTTTGAACGCGTCGACCTTCACGGCCAGGATCGTCGCGTCCACCGGGGCCGATTGCGGCGCCTCCCTCTCGGGGGCCGTGGGCGCGCTCTCCGGGCCCCTGCACGGCGGGGCTCCGGCCTACGTCAAGCCGATGCTCGAGGAGGTCGAGAAGTCGGGCGACGCCGAGCAATGGGTCAAGGACACGCTGGCGGCCGGCAAGCGGATCATGGGTTTCGGGCACCGCATCTACCGCGCCGAGGATCCGCGCTCCCGTCTGCTGAAGCGGACCGCGAAGGAGCTCGGTTCGACCCAGGTCGAGCTGGCGGAGGAGCTCGAACAGGTCGCGCTCGCCGCACTGCAGGAACGTCACCCGGAACGGGTGCTCGCGACAAACGTCGAGTACTACTCGGCGATCGTTCTCGATGTCGCTGAGATCCCGCCGCGGCTCGCGCCTGCGATGTTTGCCTGCTCGCGCGTCGCCGGCTGGTCGGCCCACATCCTCGAGCAGAAGCGCACCGGCCGCCTGTTCAGGCCTTCGGCCCGTTACGTCGGCCCGGCAACTCGCTCGCTCCAGTCGGTCGCTTGAGCCTCGCGGAGGCCGCCGCTCAGGCCGACGCCCTCGCCCAGCAGGGCTCGGAGCGCGAGCTCGCCCAGTTACGGTCGCAATGGGACGAGGAGCTCGAAGCGGCGGCGCGCAGCCAGGACTATCGCGAGCGCGCCGTCGCGTATCGGGCGATTGGACAGTTCCGTTTTCGTCAGAAGCTCGAGCTGTTACGGCGTGGCCTGGAGGACGAGAGTCCCGCCTGCCGGGGTTCGGCGCTGCTGGCGCTCGAGTTGCTCTCGCGCGACCATCCGGGAGACGTCAACGCCGACCGGGCGCTGCTGCACAGACTCGTTTCGGACCCCGAGGAGAACCCGGCCGTGCGCCGGCTGGCGGTCTTGTGCCTGAAGAACGGCTCGCCGCAGCGCGACACGATTGTGATCCTGGAAGGGCTCGCCGGCAACGACGAGGCCGACCGGGAGTTGCGCGCGGCGGCGAAGCGGGTCGCGGAGTTGTTGAAAAAGAAAGGGCGCTAGTCCCAGGACGTGCGGGTCGAGCGACATCGACCCGCGTGTTTTCGACCGTTATCGGCCCTTTGAAACCCCGCCTCGTCGCGCGTGCGGGTGTGCGGTGAAGTAG
>JALYLK010000341.1 GCA_030774275.1 Actinomycetota bacterium | reverse complement strand
GACGTGCTCGCCAAGTACGTGGAGCGGCTAACGGCAAGATGAGGCTCGAGCCGCTCTACCGCGTCGAGTTCTCGTATCCGGAGCACTACGACATCGACGGCCCCGATGTCGGGGGCATCTTCCTGGCCGAGGGCCGCTGCGAGGGCGCTCTGACCGGCCGTTTTCGCGGGCTGAATCACCCGCGGCTTCGCCCTGACGACGTCTACCTACCCAACTTCCAGGGCGTGATCGAGACCGAGGACGGCGCGAAGATCGCGTTCGACTTCCGCGGCTACGGCCGGGCACGCGACTACGGACGGGAAGTTGTCGGAACCGCCTTCCACTCGACGGGCGACGAGCGCTACGCCCGGCTCAACGACGCCGTCGCGGTCCTGAGCGGCGAGGCCCGTGAGCGAACCATCAGGCTCGAAATCGCCGAGCTCGTGTGGGAGCCGCCAAGAAGATGAGCCACGGTACGATCCACCGAATGGCAACCGAGGTCGAAAAGCAGGCGCCTTTCGCGACCGTCGAGGAGGCGATCGACGACATCCGCGAGGGGAAGTTCGTGGTCCCCGTCGACGCGGCCGACCGCGAGAACGAGGGCGATCTGACAATTGCGGCCCAGTTCGCGACTCCCGAGGCGATCAACTTCATGGCCACGCACGGCCGCGGCCTGATCTGCCTCTGCCTGACCGAAGAACGCTGCGACGAGTTGGGTCTGCAGCCGATGACCGAGCGAAACGAGACTCCCTTCGGGACCGCCTTCACCGTCTCGATCGAGGCGCGCGAGGGGATCGCCACAGGCATCTCGGCGCACGACCGCTCACGCACGATCCAGGTTGCGATCGACCGCAGCAAGGGTGCCGGCGACCTCGTCAGGCCGGGCCACATCTTTCCGCTCCGCGCCCGCGACGGCGGCGTCCTGCAGCGCGGCGGCCAGACGGAGGCGTCGGTCGATCTCGCGCGGCTGGCCGGCTTGATCCCGGCCGGAGTCGTCTGCGAGATCATGAACGAGGACGGGACGATGGCCCGGGTCGACGACCTGATCCCGTACTGCGAGCGCCACGGTTTGAAGCTGATCACGGTCGCCGATCTGATCGAGTACCGCCGGCGGCACGAGAAGCTCGTCGAGCGGACGACAGCGGTGCGGATGCCGACGGCCTACGGCGAGTTCACGGCGGTCGCCTTTCGCGAGAAGCTGACCGGCAAGCACCACGTCGCGCTCGTGAAGGGCGATGTCGACGGCGTGCGCGACGTGCTCGTCCGGGTCCACTCCGAATGCCTGACCGGCGACGTCTTCCACTCGCTGCGCTGCGACTGTGGCGAGCAGCTCGAGCAGGCTCTGACTCAGCTCGCGCGCGAGGATCGTGGCGTCCTGCTCTACATGGCCCAGGAGGGGCGGGGAATCGGCCTGCTCAACAAGCTGAAGGCCTACGAGCTGCAGGAGAACGGTCTCGACACCGTGGAGGCGAACCTCGAGCTCGGCTTCCCGGCCGATGCGCGAGACTGGGGGATCGGCAACCAGATCCTCGCCGACCTCGGCCTGAGCACGATCCGGATCCTGACGAACAACCCGAAGAAGATCAGCGGACTGGAGGGGTACGGCCTGACCGTTGTCGAGCAGGTGCCCATCGAGGTGCCACCCAACGCGGAGAACCGTCGCTACCTCGTCGCCAAGCGGGACAAGCTTGCGCACAGGCTTCACCACCAGGATCTGCGCTTCGACGAGTCGGAGCGAGACACGTGACGGAGCAGCACTGGCCCGGCGAGGAGCGCATCGCCGCAACCGAGCAGGATGAGCCTGGGGCAGAGGAGCCCGAACTCGAGGTCGAGGGCGCCCCCAGCGAGGAGGAGCGCGCCGCGCCCGAATCCGCCGCTGAGGCCGAGCCCGAGCCCGAGGCTGAGGCCGAGCCCGAGGCCGAGCCCGAGGCTGAGGCCGAGCCCTTGCCGCTCGAGGAGCTCGCGGACGAGCCTGTCGAACAGCGTCGCGACGGCGACACGCCCGTTCCCGAGGAGGCGCCGGCCGAAGAGGACGAGCTCCCACAGCTGCGCCCACCGGGCCACGCGGCGGGGGAGCTTTCGATCCCGGACGGCTACGGCGTCATCGCCGGCTCTGCGGACGGCGGGCGCCGCGCGGTGGGGATCGTCGTCAGCCGCTTCAACGGCGAGGTCACGAACAGGCTGCTCGAAAGCGCATTCGACGAGCTCGAGCTTGCGGGCGTCGCCCGAGAGGCGGTGACCGTCGCCCAGGTTCCGGGGGCCTTCGAACTCCCGCTCGGGGCGATGGCGCTTGCCAAGACCCGTCGCTTCGCCTGCATCATTGCGCTGGGCTGCGTGATCCGCGGCGAGACGCCGCATTTCGACTACGTCGCAGGCGAGGCGGCGAGCGGCCTGCAGCTTGCGGCGCTCGAGACGGGGATCCCGGTCTCCTTCGGCGTGCTGACTCTCGAGTCCGTGGAGCAGGCAGACGAGCGGGTTGGAAAGGGCGCCGAGGCGGTCCGCACAGCGCTCGAGATGGCCGATCTTTTCTCGCAACTGCGGGCCAACGCGACCACCGGGTAAGAGGCCTCGTTAGCTACACTCCGCCGCCGTGTCCAAGGTCTGCTCAGTCTGTGGGAAGAAGCCGGGTTTCGGGAACAACCGCAGCCACTCGATGGTGGCCACCAAGCGGCGGTTCAACCCCAACCTCCAGCGTGTCCGGGTGCTCCTGGACGGCAAGGCGACGCGCGCCTACGTCTGCACGCGGTGCCTCAAGGGCAACAAGGTCCAAAAGGCCTTATAGCGACCTGGCGGGCAACGCTACCGGCCCGACCGCTAGCAACCCCTCTACGCGCACCTCGCGTCTAACCCAGGATGGAACGGGCTGACCCACAGCTTTCCTCCTCGCTCGGCCGGATCACGGTCTCGAACGGCGTGATCGCACAGATCGTCTCGCAGACGGCGGCGCGCTGTTACGGAGTTGTCGGCATGGGCGGCGGCACGCGCGCCAAAGTCGGACGGCTGCTGCCGCGGAGCCGCGGGGTGCACGGGATCTCCGTCTCCGGCGAGGGCGACACCGTCTCGCTCGACCTGCACGTCGTCGTCGAGCACGGACTGAACCTCGCGGAGGTTGCGGCGACCATCCGCTCGCAGGTGCAGTACGAGGTCGAGCGCCTGACCGGACTGCGTGTCGCGGCGGTGGACGTTCATATCCAGGACGTCCGCCAATCCGCGTGAACGAGCGCGAGGCCCTGCTCGAGCTCGTGCGCGGTTCTGTGGCCGCGATCGGCCGCAGCCGGGCGCGCATCGACGACCTCAACGTCTACCCCGTTCCGGATGGGGACACGGGTACGAACCTCGCCTTGACCGCCGAGGCCGTCCTCGATGCTCTGGAAGCCTCGAGCGCCGAAGACCGCCCGACGTTGGCGCGCGAGGCGACCCGGGCCGCGCTGATGGGGGCGCGGGGAAACTCGGGCGTGATTCTGTCCCAGATTGTCCGCGGGATCGGCGAATCGCT
>JALYLK010000340.1 GCA_030774275.1 Actinomycetota bacterium | reverse complement strand
ATCAGCGTGCCGTCCTCGCCGGGCGTGTAGGCGTTGATTCCGAATGCGTGGATCCCGAGGTGCTCGCGCACCGGGATATCTCTGCCGCGCCGCTCGATGTCGTCGAGGCGCGCGACCTGCCACTTCGCGTTGTCGTTCATCCGATCTCCTCCGTGTAGCGCGGGTCGTTGCGAATCGTCGATCGTAACCGCCGTCAAGCGCATCGCCTGATCTGACGACAGGCTGCCGCCGGAGAAGGGCCTCCTCGGCTGAGGTCGCGGCAGTGATGCCCCATTTCTGGACGTCGAAGGCACCTGGCTCGCCAGCACCGCCCCAGTGGCCGCTGCCACCACCGCCAAGACGTGTTCGTCCCGGTGCGTGTCGACACCGACCACGTAGTCCAGCTGATCTGCAAGCATCCGACTGATTCTCCGGCTTCTGTTCGTAGGGTCCGGTGGTGCCGGTCTGAGCACGGGAAACCGCGGCGGCAGGACGGTAATGAGTCACGCCGAGAAGGCGGACAGGCTCCTGATCAAGCCAGCAGCGGGCGCCAGACCGGCGCCGCCGCGCACGCGCAGACAGTTCATTCCAAAGGCACGCACACGGCGGCCAGTCACCCGACGAGTCACACGCGGCACGGCGACAACCAGGCTGGCAACTGCTCCAGACAGACCAACCTGGCGAGTCTTACGGTCCCCCGAACGTGTCACGGCGCTGGGCGAGCGCGGTGGCTGAGGCCTGCGTCGGTCAGGAAACCCCTCGGAGGAGAGACCGCCCATCAAGCGGCGAGGTGGAATCCGAGCCGGGGCGGTTCGGCGTAGTAGCGGGCAGGCAGCGCGTGCTGTCGTCCCACCGATGGAATGAACCACCGATGAACCTGGTGGGACGTATCCAGGAAACCGTCTAGGAGGCAAGAAATGACGGAAGCGAGTCTCTACGAACGGCTCGGTGGCGCATTCGCCATCGCAGCAGTGATTGACCACTTCAGTGATGCTGTCGTGCGTAACCCGATCGCCGGCCAGGAATCGGAGAACTCCGAACTCCGGGAGTGGAGCACTGACGATCTGGGCAGGCTTCCAGGCCTCAAATTCATGCGCACCCTGTGGGTCTGCGACATTGCCGGTGGACCGCAGCACTATGCAGCCACGCAACCGGGCAGTACTCCTCTGGGCTTGGAAGAAGCCCATCGCGAGCTGAAGATCTCTCCCGCCATCTTCGATGAAGTCGCGGCTGAACTTGGGCGATCGCTGGATTTCTTCAAGGTGCCCGAGCCGGAGAAAGGGGAGGTTCTGGCTGCATTCGCCGCACACAAGGGCGAGGTGACTGAGGGATACTCCCAGTAGCCCCGGAGGCGGAACTCACCGAACCCCAGAAGACAGCTACCGCCTTATCGGCCGGCTCCCCATCGCGTTAGCGAGTGTGGGTCCTCGGCTGCGTGAGTGTCCTCTCCAAACTCGCCGAGGCAGGACCCGACGCGCTCGAGCAACTAATCGATCCTCGAGCGAGTACTCGAGTACATGCGCGCGACTGGTAGATCCCGTAGGGTGCATAAACTCAGCCCTCCCACCGAATCTGCCGTTTTGCAGGCAGAATCGGGTTCCTTGCACTTCCACGCGGTTCCTGTCGGCTCTTACTTTCAACTCAGGTTCGTAAACGAGTGAGACTGGGTCAAAGTTAGAGCGCGCGCCTGCCCGTGCGCCGCTGGAGACGAGCCGTGCAAGCGCGGGGAAGGAGCGTAGAAGGCGCTTCGCGGGGCGGCCTGATCCCTCGATTTGCAGCAGGATTGAATTTATGCACCCCACACGGGATGCCGGAGACGCCCGCCCACCCGCGCCGCCGTCTGCCCGGGGCGAATCCATCGGCGTCTTCCGCCGCGCCCAGGCGTGTGTGTCCCAAATCGGAACCGAATCTCGCATCTCGCGTTGCCAGGACTGACGCGAATTTTGTACCCCTTTTCTACGCATCTGAACGCGGGCTCGCTCCAGCTACAGTCCGGGCGTGGACGTCCTGGCCGTGATCCACGGCGAGACGGTGCGCGCGGGAGTCTTCGGCGACGAGGTCGCCGCTCGCGGGCACCGTCTCGAGGAGTGGAGCTTCGCCTGGGAGCGGCCGCTTCAACGCCCGCTCGAGACCTACGGCGCCGTGCTCGTCTTCGGCGGCTCGATGCACGCGGACCAGGACGACCAGCACCCATGGCTGCGGGAGGAGGATGCGTTCCTGCGGCGGCTGCTCGAGCTGCGCCTGCCGGTGCTAGGCGTCTGCCTCGGCGTGCAGTTGATCGCCAAGGCAGCGGGCGCCCGGGTCTACTCGCTGTGCGAGCCGGACATCGGCTGGGGGCCGGTCGAGGTGACGGACGCTGGCGGCGAAGATCCGTTGCTAGGGCGACTGCCTCGCCGCTTCGACGCCTTCCATTGGCACTACTACACGTACGACCTTCCTGATGCGGCGGTAGAGCTCGCGCGGAGCCCGACCTGCACGCAGGCCCTCCGGCTCGGGGAAAGCGCCTGGGGGATCCAGTTCCACGCCGAGGTCACGCTGCCGCAGATCGAGCTGTGGACTGAGCAAAGCGCGGACGAGCCGGTGCCCCGGGGCCTCCTTTCAGAGTCGCGCCGGAGGATCGGCGAGTCGAACGAGCTGGGACGCAGGCTCTGCGGCGCCTTCCTCGAGTCCGCTCAGCGGGCCTCTTACTTCCGCCTTGACGTTCCACAGCGCACTGAATCCGGGTAGCCGTTCGCCTCAGACGATTGCTTCCTAAAATTGATTCTCGCCTGCGTGCGTTATGGAACATGGCGGCGGCGGCCCTAGTTCAGATCGGACTCGCAGAAAGCGTGTGGGGTGCGTAAATACGATCTCGCTGCAAAGGGGCACTTCCCGACGGCGGATGAGTTTATGTACCCCACACCCTGCTCGCAGAACTCGACTACGGGATCGGCGATGGTTGCCCGCTGCTGCGACTCGACCGCGCCGCTGGCTGTCTGGCGCTGCCAAGAAGACCAACCGTCGATCTGCCCACGTGTTTTCACGAGATCGCTCTCCGCCGACGCACGGGAATCGCCGAGCCTAGACGGCGACGGCGGGCGGTTGGATGTGCACTGCTCTGGTTGGTCCAGCGAGCTCAACACCGACAAGAAGGTGATCGACTTCATCCGCTACGGCAGCGTGATCGGCCGGGCGCCGATCGTCAGCATGGCGCACTGGGGAGGGATCATCCCCAACGATCAGCTACGGTCACCGCCGCCTACTTGAGACGCTGAAGTAAGCCCGGACGAGCCCGTCCAGCCTGTCATGGTGTCTCCGAGCGAGAACGTCGAGGGGGGAGACGATCTACGGCCGGCTGATGCACAGTCCCGCGAGATAGCTGGCGGGACGCCTGGAACTACTCCTAGTGCGTTCGAGTTTTCCAGAGTTTCTAGACTCGTTTGATGATCGCCTCGGCCGTACGTGCGAAGCCGAAGCTCCGCGGAGTCTTCCACGAACTAGCCTTCTACTTCTCGCTCGGGTTTGGGTTCGCTCTTGTCCTCACGGCAGACGCCGGTCGCCCGCGCATCGCCGCAACCGTCTTCGCCGCCTGCGTCGCGGGCTGTTTTGGGGCAAGCGCCCTCTACCACCGTCCGACCTGGAGTCCGGGGGTGCGCGCCTGGGTCGCGCGCCTCGACCACGCGGACGCGTACTTGTTGATCGCCGGGACCTACACGCCCATCGGCTTGCTCCTCATGGGACTGAAAGCCGTCCTCGACTGCGCACGCTGACCGACACCCTCCTTTGCAGCGATTGACCACAGGCGCCCACATGCGCGTCACTGGTCCGACCGACCGAATTGCCGTCGTCTGTGTGAACGGCGGTCAGGGCGGTGAGGTACCCGGAACCTGGAGCGCGTCGATCGAATGGCTTGTGCGAGAGCTCGCGCCTCAATTTCCGGAGCTCGGCTTCGCCGAGGTCAAGTACCGAATCAAGTCCTGGAACAAGATGAGCTGGTGCGTCGAGGACGCGCGCGCCGCCGTCCGGGAGGCAGGCGCACCCCGGACGCTGCTCCTTGGCTTCTCCATGGGCGGCGCCGTCGCGATTCGGGCCGCCGACGAACAGACGATTGAGAGCGTCCTGGGCCTTGCCCCGTGGATCCCGGACCGGCTTTCGCTCGAGACCCTGCGCGGCCGGCGGTTTGCGGTGATTCACGGGATGCTTGACGGATGGCTGCCCGGCATTCCGGGCGTGAGCCCAACGAGGTCGCGCCGCGGCTTCGAACGGGCGCGCCCGCTGACCGTTGGCGGCGAGTACAAGCTGATCCCAGGCGCGCTGCACGGGATCGTGTTTCGCGCTGGCGGCGGGGCCTTGCCGCTGCCGGGGGCGCGAACGTGGCGTGGCTCGTGGCGGAGGAGCTATAAAGCGCTTTCAAGCGGGTGTGGACTGAACCTTGCGTCGCTCAAGCTGTTCGGCCTCGGGCACCCTCACGT
>JALYLK010000339.1 GCA_030774275.1 Actinomycetota bacterium | reverse complement strand
CTTCCGGGCCAACGCCAACTGAAGCTGCGCCTTGTAACGCGTTAACTAGGAGGGTCTAGCCCTCGAGCGGCGGGTTCTGCACGTCGTGCTTGGTGGCGTACTCGTTCGTCAGTTGGTTGACGACGTCAGCGCCCTCGCCGTAGGCGTAGTTGATCTTGACGAAGTCGTTCCACTTCTCCGGAAGAGCATCCTCGGGAAAGATCGCCTCGACCGGGCATTCCGGTTCGCACGCACCGCAGTTGCCGGTGTACAGGCCACCGGCCAGCGTGAACGCGTGCTTCTTCGGCACGACCGCGCAGAACGTGTCGACGTCGTCCCCAAGGTTCTCCTCGACACTCATGACGCGCCACGAGACCTGGCGCGTCGCCAGGTACAGCCATCGAATCGGCCGGCTCCGAACGCCGAAGTTTGTTTCAACGCTCGACTCCTCGCCAGAACCGACCGCGACGAACCCGGCGTAAGGAGCGACGGCCTCGAGCCACGCAAGCGCCTCGTGATCGGTCGAGCGAAGGCGCCAAGATCCTGCCTTGACGGCATCGCCGTCTGCGGCGAGCCATCCGTCGACGAAGCCGGCTATGTACTCGACGTCGGCAGTCTCCGGGAGAGAGCGCTTCAAGTTCACCGACGCTCGAACAACGCCGGTTCCCACATAACCCGGATGAACGTCGAGGGACGGAGAAAAGTTGACCTGATCGAAGAAGCCCTTGAACTTCGCCACCTTCTCGCCGTAGAGCTGGACGTAATGGAGATGGAGGCCCGAGCGAATTTCCTGCTTGTTCCAGCTGCCGTCTCCAAAGACCAGGCCGTGTAACACACCGAGCCGATATGTCTCGGAGTCACGGCCTGGCTGCACGCATGCCGAGGGAACGAACTGGCCAGGCGCGAGTGAATCGGTTCGCTCACCGTCTACCAGGGGCCAAGAGTGTGTCGGGGTGGCCCAGATCGTTCGCCTGAATCTCGAAATGTTCCGAGTGGTGAGGCGGGTACCGCCATAGCGTGTTCGTTCCTCGAAGGCCGGTGCCAACTCGAGCTTCACAAGCGGCTTCGGACGAAACCGTTTCACGATCGCAGGCTTGAAGCCATCGTCCGTGAGCACCTTGCATGACTGACCTTCGAGCTCCTCGAACGTTCGGATCCCCTGGGTGGTGAGGAGCTGCTCGGAGGGCGCGAAACAGTCGATGCACTCCTCGGGATCGATAATCAGGATTCGCTCGAACTCGTGGATGCAGTCGACGGGGCAGACATCGACGCATGAGAGGTCTTTGATGTCGATGCAGGGCTCGGCGATGATGTAGGTCATTCGAGCGGTCAGTTTACTTAGAGCTCCTTTCGCGATGAGGCCTCGCCGCCCCCGGGGGCACAGTGCTCATTGCGAAAGGTGCTCTTAGGCGGTCAGCTCGTCGACGAGATCCTTCGCGCGTTCGGTCAGGGCGGATTTTGCGACCACCTGATCGAACCCGGCCTCGTGGGCGCGACGCAATCCCGACGTGTCTGTGTGGTTGGTGAATCCGAGAAGCGGGACGTCGGGGTAGGTGTCTGCCACCTCGTCCGGATCGACGCGGGCGATGTCAGCGATCACGAGGTCCGGGGGATCGACGCTGTCGACCGTGATGAGGTGGTAGCCCGGAAGCAGTCCCTCGAGCTTGCCGCGAAAGTAGAGGTCGACTCCCGCCAGCAGGATCGTCGCCACGTGGCGAGAGTAACACTCCCGGTTGCAGCTCCAAAGTGTTTGGCACGAGGTTGTTACCCTCGTCGGCGTGGCAGCCGCCGAGTTTCACACGGTCGCCCGCGCGGACGACATCCCTCCGGGAATGTTGCTGGCGGTGCAGGTCGACGAACAGGCAATCGCGATTGCAAACGTCGGGGGCGAGTTCTTCGCAACGCAAGGCCACTGCTTGCATCTGAGCGGGCCGCTTGGACACGGTCGGTTAGAGGGAACCGTGTTGAGCTGTCCCTGGCATGGCTGGCAGTACGACGTCCGAACCGGCAAGAACGAGTTCGACCACGCGATCCAACTGCGAACGTTCGAGGTGCGAGTCGAGGATGGCGAGGTGAAGGTCGCCGTCTGACGAACCGTCGCGGAAGGACTCTCCTGCGCCAGCTTCGCACCTCGACCCGTTCGAGCGTGGCCTCGAGCTGATCCGCGGCGGCGAGTTCTTCGCAGCCCACGAAGAGCTGGAGACCGCGTGGCGCGCTGCCGAGCCGGCGGAGCGCGATTTCCTCCAGGGCCTTGTCCACGTCGCCGTGGCCTGGTACCAGGCAGGTCGAGGGAACCGGGTCGGCTGCGAGCGCCAGCTCGAGAAGGCGCGGCGCCGCTTGGGCCCCTATGCCCCGGTCCACAGGGGCGTCAACGTCGCCGCGCTGCTCAAGCAGCTCGAAGCAGCGGCCGAGACCGTCGACACAGGCTCGCTCGAGCTCCCGCCGCCCGTTCTTTAGTTCACGCGCGCGCGCAACCCCCGCCCTCAAATTAGGGAGGGGCTGCTTCCCACCTCCCTCTACAGGCGAGCCTAGCCCGGAGTCGCTGTCGCATGGGTAGCCGGCTTGCAACAAATCCAGAACTTTTGCGAGCGCCCTGGCGCGGACTCGTACCTCTCCGGGCGCCCGCTAGTGCAGGCCAACCGCCTCGAGTGCCCGGTTGAACCCGACGCTCAGCCACCAGATTCGATCGAAGAACAGCAGCAGCCCGATCGCGACCAGCAATGCCCCGCTGACTGTTCGGATCGCCACATAGTGGTCACGGAGCCAGCGAAACGGCCCCATCACATGCGAGAAGGCGATTCCGGCCAGGACGAACGGCACCGCGAGGCCGAGCGAATACGCGAGCAGCAGGACCGAGCCTCGGGCGACCGTCGTCGTCGAGCCGGCGAGTACGAGAATCGTCCCGAGCACGGGGCCCATGCACGGCGCAGCGCAGACCGCGAACGCCGCCCCCAGCAGCGCCCCCGAACCCCGCCGCCGCGCGCCGCCGACGAGGCCCGGCGCAACCAGACGCTCCGGGAACGGCAGCAGACCGGCGAAGGCGAGCCCGAAGACAATGACAATGAAACCGGCCACCGCCTGAACCCGCGTCGAGTTCAGCGAGACCGCATTGCCCACGAGACCCGCCCCGGCGCCAAGCGCTACGAACAAAACCGTGAAGCCGGCGACGAACGGAAGACTGGCCAGGAACACGCGCCGGGTCGTCCCGGGCTGACCTAAGCGCCCCGCCTCGACGGCCGAGATCGCGGACAGATAGCCCGGCACGAGCGGGAGAACACACGGAGCGAGGAACGAAACGAGGCCGGCCAGGAACGCGACCGGTATCTGACCAGCCAGCCTACGGCTCCTGAGACGACTTCCGGTTCAACATCACACGGTCATTGAAGCCGCCGCGCCGCGCATCCACCACTCCTCATTCGAGGCGGATGAGCTCTTCGTCCACGCGCCGCTCGAGCTCGGGATCGATCGGTCCCTGACCGTTCAGGGAGGGCGAAGGCGAAGTCTCGGGCTCCGTTCGGCCGCGGCTCCAACTCCACGCGGCGATGCCGAGCACAACCGCGGCCACGCCGACTCCGACAAGGGGAAGCAGCCACGCCAGCAGGTTGAAACCGCGCTTGGGCGGCGAGGCGAGGATCGATTCTCCGTACTCGGCGACCAGGGAGTTCTTGATCTCGGTCTTCGTCCACCCCTGGCGAATGCGGGCGCTGATGTCACGCTCGATCTGGTGCGCCGCAGGCGAATCGGACTGGGCGAGGGTCGTGTTGCACACGGGGCACATGACCTCGTTCTCGAGCTCGTTCAGCGTCGGATGCCGGTCGCTCGCGAGGGCCGACGGCGCAAGCAGCAGTGCGACCGCACCCACGAGAGCGAGCCGCTTCACGCCGGTGCCGCGAGTTGTCTCAGGAAGCGCGGCAGATCCTCGTCGGCCTGCATCTGCCCGATCACCTTGCCGGAGCGGTCGATGAAGAAGATCCGAGGGATCGGCAGCCCGCCCCAAGTGTTCAGCACCTTGCGGCCCTGCTCGCGGACGATCGTGTACGTGAGGCGGTTGTGCCGCACGTACCGCTTCGCGTCACCACTGAAGTCATCCGTGTTGACGCCGATGAAGGCGATCCGGTCGCCGTACTGGCGCGAGTATTTCTCCAGGCGCTTCGACTCGTAGGGGCATGCGTAGCACCAGGACGCGAAGAAGTCGAGGACGCGCGGCTTCTTGATGGCCGCGAGGTCGACCTCCCCTCGCCCGTCAAGTCGGCGCAGCGTGAAGTTCGGCGCAGTCGGGCGCTTGCCCTGCGAGAGCTGCGCCGCAACGCCCCCGCCGGGATCATGCGTGAGCTTCCAGATCAGCAGCACCAGCAGCCCCGCGACGGCCGCCAGCGCAAGTGCTTGCAGAGCGACCCGGGCGGGACGCATGCTCATGCCGCGCGGGCTCCACGGACGGGGAGTTGTTCCCTCAACCGGGTTTGAACGGCCGCAGCGGCAAAGCCACTACGGCCTCCAGGTCGGCATCGCAAGCGACGCCTCGTGCTCATGCCGAGACGATGAAGACGGTGGTGCCGATGCTGACGTGACGGAACAGCCATTCGGCCTGCGGAATCCGCATCCGGATGCAGCCGTGAGACGCGGAATAACCGATCGAGGCGGCGTCAGGGGTGCCATGGATCCCGACCCCGGGCGCGCTGAGGCCCATCCAGCGGGTCCCGAGCGGGTTCCCGGGGCCCGGCGGCACCGGCTTCAGGCCCTTCGCCCAAGAGTCGTACGTCGGCGGGTACCACCAGGGATTCACCCACTTGACGACGATCTGGAAGCGGCCCGTCGGAGTCGGGTAGATGCTCTGCCCCGTCGCGACCGCGAACCGGCGCACCTCGCCGGCGTCGAAGAACGTGAGCCGGTTCAGGCCGCGGTTGATCAGGATCACCGGCGTGAGGTCGCTGCGCGTCAGCGCGGGCACGATCACGTGAGTCTTGAAGCGAAGCGGCAAACGGGTGCTCGCCACGAGCTCGTGGACGATGCCGGCGACCACGGGCCCCTGCCGGAGTCGGTGGCCCGCCCGGTCGGGCGAGATGTACGGC
>JALYLK010000338.1 GCA_030774275.1 Actinomycetota bacterium | reverse complement strand
CTTTTGGCGTCCTGAAGCTGACGCTGCACCCCACGGGCTACGACTGGCAATTCGTTCCGGGAGCCGGAGGAACCTTCACCGACTCCGGTACCGGCGCGTGCCACTGAGCTGCGGGCTCGGGGTGCCGCGCGCTCGGTGCCCGACGACAGGCAAGTTCGCCTAGACCGGGATTGTGTCTTGAGGATTCGGAGTCTTCAAGAAGCGCCGTCAACAGTCGCCTCACCCCTTCTCCGAAGCGCTCCTAGAACCCCCGGTGGCCGTGAGTTCGCACGGCCCGGTCTCCTTCCTTCAGTCGCGGGTGCCATCGTGGTGTTCGCGCCACTCGTCCTCTTCGCGCTCCTCGGCCGCGAGGCTCGCCGCGGCCGTGTCTTCGGCTGGGACACCGAGCTCTGGAGGCTCCTGCACGCGCACGAGGAAGGGGCTCGAGGCTCGATTCTCGACCGCGCCGTGAACGTTTTGGTGGAGATGGGCGGCGACATCGCAACTCTGCTTCTCGGCCTCCTGATCCTCTCGATTTTGCTCAGCAGGCGGAGGGTGCGGGACGCAGTCTTCCTCCTCATAACGACGGCCAGCATTGTGGCTCTTACGCCCCTGCTCAAGCAGGAGTTCGTGCGGACGGGCATGAAGTACTCATTCCCGAGCGGCCACGCCGCAAGGTCAGCGACTGTGGTCGCCGCCGCGGTCGTGATCGCCTGGCCGACGCGCTATCGGTGGCTAGCAGTCGCTCTCGGCTCGGTCTTCACGGCTACGCTCGGGACGGCGCTCGTCTACGAGGATTGGCACCTACCCTCAGACGTGCTCGGCGGTTGGTGCCTCGGAGTCGCATGCGTCGGGGCAGGACGAGCGGCGCTCTATGGTCCCTTCTTCGGAGGCTGCACGCCCTGGCGAGGTCGACTTCGGACGCACGGCAACGGCAGGCCTGGCGCGGGCGATGCTCCCAGCTGACGCTCCTGGAGATCGCTAGCGGCGACCAGCCCAAGGCCTACGCGCCGTTCCTTGGCTCATGCGTGCACCGGCACCTTATCGTCGAGCCCTACCAGAGCTTGTGCCCCGTCGCACGGAACCGACGGACGGCTTCCACGTCGGGCCACGAATAGTACGAGCCCTTCGTCAAATCCATCGGCGCTGCTACCAGCGTTCCCAGCTCGATTGACCTCAACACGTCGAGCAGGACTTCTGCCGCAGCAGCTTTCGACCGGCGGAGGAATCCGTCAAGAGTCTCCGTCGGGAAGATGTCGAATGTCCGCTGCTCAGCGACGTCTCCAGCATCGATCTCCTCGTTCATGAAGTAGACGGTCACACCCGCGCGGCGCTCGCGATTTGCGAGCATCCAGAAGCTCGGCATGATGCCGCGGTACTCCGGCAACAGCGCACCGTGGATGTTTAGGCATCCGACCGATGGTGTCTCGAGTAGCGCTCGTTTGAAGATCTGCGGACAGCTGACGGAGACAACGACATCGAGGTGACGGCTTGCAAGTTCGGCGACGAACTCGGGTGCGTTCACATCCCGCACAACTGCGTGGGACACCCCGTGCCCCGCGCATACGTGCTTAATCGAATTGCGGGCCGCCTGAGCCGCGATGAGCTGCTTCAGTAGCCCTACGACGGCGGTCGCTCCGAACGTCCGGTAGTAGCGCCAGGCCGCGTTTACAGCGGACTGCCCTTTGTAGAGAGGAGGGACCGAGTAGACATGGTCTGTTTGCGCCGCGAAATCGCCGAGGACGATGTCGAAAAAATTCGGCAGATAAATCGGATCGGCGGCTGTGAGAAAGGCTAGCTTCACGTGAGTCCCCAAGCCGCCAGGACATCATCGAAGCGGCCGAAGCACATTGAGCCGAGAAGGATCCGGACACGCTGTGCAAACAAATTTCGACCAAGTCCTTGCGATACGCGTAGCGAGGTGGGAATGCTCCCCCGATAATCGTCAAGCTCGCTCGGATTGAATTCGTACGGATGGCAGTAGATGATTGGTGGACGATTTTCTGCCGCGATCGCGCGGAGTGCACGCGCCACTAAAGCAGGCGGTAAAAGTCGAAAGTATCCGCCACCGGCGACTGGTATCCGCCATCTCCGAATCCTCCAAACGGCGACGGGGACCTCGAGAATCGAAGCGTCGTTTCGGAGTTGGATCCGTTGCGGTGCGAGTTCCCAGTTAGCGATTCCATACCGTGGCGTACGCATCGGGAAGATCGACGAGTCGATGGCAAAACCGACATCCGCAAGCACCTCAAGAGCCCATAGATTCCGTGTCAGGATCGAGAAATCTTGGGCACGGAACGCAGTAACTTGCACGCCCGCCGCGTCCTCGACCGTGTGCTTCCCGCGCTCGAGCTCATCGCGGAGCTGGCGCGCGTTCATGCCGAACAACGGTCGATGGCTGTAGCCGTGGCAGGCCACCTCGTGCCCTTGCCGGACGAGCCCCTCTACGAGCCGCGGAAACGTTTCTGCCACCCGACCCTGCACAAAAAATGTCCCTTTCACACCGCATTCGTCGAGTAACTCCAGGATGCGATCTACATTGCCCACAACGCGGTCGGTGATTGGCGCCTCGACGTCGACGCACGACTGATACCAGTCCTCGACGTCGACTGTGAACGCCGCCTGCGGCCGGACGGCCCCGGGTGACGTCACTTCCAGTTCCGCCGAGGCGGGCAACATCGAGCTGGCGTCGACATCTCCGTGCTCCGCGCGACGAGCCGCCGCTTCTGCTGGACACGTCACGGTGGGGAGGTCTCGAGAGGCGAATCTGTTGCGACCGAGGTCGCCACCCCCGTGGCTTTCGCGCCGATGCTCGCTCGGAGGATGCCGAGTCCGTAGGCGACGTGGAAGGTCGGGAAGACCGTTATGACGCGCGGGAGGAGACGCCAGGGCTCCCGCCGCCGCCGGACGGTCGCGGCTCCGAACGTTGCGGCGAGGAACGCATACAGGGCTATCTCCGCTGCGAAAAGCCAGCGGGCAAGCGGAAGGAACGCTGCCGCTGGAGCAAGGATCAGGAGCGAGATCACGAAAAGTGGAGGCGCGGCGCTGCGCGCGCTTGGGATGCAACGGTGCTTTCGAATCACCGCTACCTTCCAGAAGCCGTACTGGAAGTACTGTCGGGCGACGTCCCGAAGCGAGCCTCGTGGGATGTAGTGAACACGGATCGTCGAGTCGAGGACAACACGGCCGCCCGCCCGCCTGAGGCGAAGGGTGAACTCGTCGTCCTGGTTGCGAAGAAGCGTCTCGTCAAAGAGGCCGACACGCGCGAACGCCTCTGGCAGAAAGGCGCCGTAGGTGAGGATGTCGGAGTCGCGTCGCACATGGTGCGACGAGCCGCGCATCCAGCCGATTCCGCCGAACGGGCTATCCATTGCGCAGGCCACGGCGCGTTCGGTAGGCGTGCTTCCCTCCGGCACGACGATGCCGCCGACGGCGGGCGCTCCTGTCTCTTCGGCGACAAGGACGCAGCGGCGGATGTAGTCGCGGGGGTAACGCGAGTGGCAGTCGAGCCGAACAATAAGGTCACCACGGGCGCGGCGTATGCAGATGTTCAGGCCCTGTGAGACCCACCGCAACGGGTTTTCCACAATCTCGACCGGGGTGTCGTGTCGGGCAGCCGCGGCATGCAGTCGCTGCACCGAGCCGTCGCTCGAGCCGCCGTCCGCTACGACGACCTCTATCTTGCCGGCGAAATCCTGCGCAGCGACATCCGCTATGAGTTCCTCAACGTGTTCAGCCTCGTTGAGCATGGGAACGACGACCGAAACGTAAGTGATCGGACTCACCGGCGACCGACCCTCAGGCGAACTGCTTGACCGCGCCGGCCCCGTTTCCGTTCGCGTCCCACGCGGCAACTGCTCGTTCGTAGTCCTCGCGGCGGCCGATGTCGAACCAGATCCCGTCGAAGCGATATGCGCCGACCGGCTCATGCGCTCGAAGAAGTGCTTTGACGAGGTCGGGAAAGTCGAAGTACGTTCCCACGGGGATGTGATCGAGGACCGATGGCTCCATGACGTAGATCCCCATGCTCACCTGCGAAACGATCTCAGGCTTCTCCTCGAAGTCGCGCAGGCGCGAGGCGTCATCTATGTGGAGCAATCCATAGTTAATTTTGATCGTCCGCTCGTGCGTCGCGATTGTCAGCACGTTCCCGCTCTCGCGGTGGAAGCGGGTTAGATCGGAATAGTCGAGCGTTGTAAGGACGTCGCCGTTCATGACAATGAAGGTCTCGTTGAGGTCGCCAACGAGACGCAGAGGCGCTGCCGTGCCGAGAGGCTCTTCCTCGTGCACATAAGTAATCTCGACGTCGGGGTGAGCTTGGTGCTCGAAGACTGCGCGAATGAGGTGCGCGAGGTAGCCGACACAGAAGCTGATCTGCCTCACACCGCACGTGGCGAGCTGTCCGACGACAATCTCGAGAATTGCGCGATCTCCTACCGGCATGAGCGGCTTTGGGAGGACCGACGTGTACGGCGCAAGCCGAGTGCCTCGTCCACCGGCGAGCACCACAGCCCGTGTTGAAACAAGGCCGCTGTTCCCAAGACCGCCGTTCGCGCCGGGGCCTAGGGCTGCCTTTACCGCCAGATCGGAAGCTCCATTCGTGGCTGGATTCGCAGCTCCGTGGCCATTCCGACGATTGGTCAGTGCCTGGTAGAGGTCCATTGACCTCACGCACTCCTGGTGGGATCGACTGGCATGGGTGCAGTTGTTGGATCGACTGGCATAGGTGCAGTTGTAAGGGTGCGTGGACGCCTGACTGTCAGTTGACCGGTCGCCCGGTTCACGGCTGCGGCCTTGCCGAGAACGACCGCTGCCACTGTCCAAGCAAGGATCCGCATGTCCATCCAAAGCGAACGTCGTTCGACGTAGAGCCGATCGAGTCGCATCTTCTGCGGGAGGATGCGTTCGACGTAGTCGTGCAGGCGGTCGTCGACGGCCAGGATCTCGGCCTCGTTGGCGAAAGCAAGTTGCGAGAGGCCGGTGATACCCGGCCGCACGCTCAGAATCTCCGCGTACTGGTCGCGATGCAGATCGACGATGGCTGGATCCTCTGGCCGCGGCCCAACGAGGCCCATCCC
>JALYLK010000337.1 GCA_030774275.1 Actinomycetota bacterium | reverse complement strand
GTGAGGAACGGCGGGCTCGCGTGGCGCGCAGGCTCGATGCGCAGCCGCTGGCCCTGGACGATGTGGCGTCGGCGCTCGCCGAGACAGACGTCGTTGTCGCGTCGACGAATTCGCGCAGTTTTCTCGTATCTCGCGACGATGTCGAGCAGGCGCTTGCCACGCGTGAGCGCAGGCCGCTGCTGCTGATCGACCTCGCCGTGCCGCGCGATCTCGACCCTGAGATCGCTTCGCTGCCCTACGCGTTCCTCTACGACGTGGACGACCTTGACGAGGCCGTTGGCACCGGCAGCATCGAAGGCGCCGCGGCGCGGGCCGAGGCGATCGTCGCCGAGGAGGCCGAGCGCTTCCGCGCCTGGCAGGCCTCGCGCGGCGTCGTTCCGGCGATCGCATCGCTTCGCGCCCGGGCCGAGGAGATTCGACTCCGCGAGCTTCAGCGGGCCGGACGACGGCTGGCCGATCTCTCTCCGGAGGAGCGCCGGGCGGTCGAGGCGGTCACGGTGCAGATCGTCAACAAGCTGCTGCACGATCCGACGGTGCGGCTGAAGGAGGCGGCTGCAGGAGCCGACGGCGCGACGTACGCCGACGCCGTGCGCCACCTCTTCGGGTTGGAAGGGTCTGGTGAGACGCTTGACTCTGATCCGCATCGGCAGCAGGGGTAGCCGGCTTGCGCTGACGCAGGCCGAGCTCGCCGCCGACCGGCTGCGCGGCGAGGGCATCGAGATCGCGCTCGTTCCGATCACGACTGTCGGAGACAAGGACCGGACGAAGCCGTTCGGCGAGATCGGCTCGCGCGGCGTCTTCGTCAAGGAGATTGAGGAGGCCTTGCTGGCCGGCCGGATCGACCTCGCCGTCCACTCGGCCAAGGACATGACTTCCTCCGACACCGAGGGCCTCGTTGTCGGCGCCTATCTCGAGCGCGAGGATCCTCGTGACGCGCTCTGCGGCGCCACTGAGCTCGGGCCTGGAATGCGCGTCGGAACGGCGTCCGTGCGGCGGAAGGCCCAGCTGTTGGCCCTCGAGCCGGAGCTCTCGATCGAGCCTTTACGAGGCAACATCGACACGCGGTTGCGCAAGCGCGGGGAGCGTGGTCTCGATGCCGTCGTGCTGGCGGCCTGCGGACTCGACCGGCTCGGCCTGGAAGGCGAGATCGGCCTGCGCTTCGCGCCAGCGGAGCTCCTTCCTGAGGCTGGGCAGGGCGCTCTCGCGCTGCAGGTCCGCGCCGGCGAGGAGAACCTCGTCGCGGCCGCCGACCACGCGGAGACACGTCGCCGCGTCGAGGCCGAGCGGGCCTGCGTGTTTGCGGTCGGCGGGGGCTGTCTGGCGCCCGTTGCCGCCCACCACGACGGCGAGCAGCTGACAGCGCTGATCGCAGCCGAGGACGGCTCGTGGCTCGAGCGGCGAACCGGCGATGACCCTGCGGAGCTGGCCCGGGAGCTCCTCCAATTCGCCGCGGCCTGACCATCGTCCTGACGCGGCCGGCCGAGCGCTCCGCCAGGCTCGCCGAGCGGCTCGACTCGCTCGGCTTCGACGTGGTCGCCTCGCCGCTGATCGAGCTGGAGCCCATCGAGAGCGGACCGGTCGACCTGGCGCCCTACGACTGGCTCGTCTTGACCAGCATCGCGGGTGCGCAGGAGCTACGTCGCCGAGCGGAAGGTGAACCTCGGCACGTGGCTGCGATCGGCAAGGCGACCGCCGAGGCCTGGGGAGCAGAGGTCGATCTCGTCCCGGCCGTCTCCACGCAGGAGGGCCTGCTTGCGGAGTTCCCGCGCCCAGCGGGGCGCGTTCTCTTCGCCGGCGCCGAGGACGCTCGCCGATTGGTCATCGACGAGCTCGACGCCGAATTCGTTCCGCTGTACCGGACGCGTGCCATTCGCCCTGAGCGACCGCTCGAGGGTGATCTCGTCGTGCTCGCCTCGCCCTCGGCCGCCCGTGCCTACGCTGAGCTAGGCGCGTCGATTCCGGCTGTTTCGATCGGGCCCGAGACGAGTGCAGCGGCGCAAGCTGCCGGCGTGCGAGTCGTGGGCGAGGCTCAGACGCATGATCTCGACGGCCTGGTCGAGGCCGTCCAGGCGGCCAGCCCTTAGAGTCGCCGCGTGTTCGTCACCTTCCTGAGCGACTTCGGGCTCCAGGACGACTTCGTCGGGACGTGCCACGGCGTCATCAAGACAATCGCCCCGGACGTGCAGATCATCGACGTGACGCATGGAATCTCGCCTCAGCACGTGCTCCAGGGTGCGATCGTGCTCGCGAACACCACGCCGTACATGCCCCCCGGCGTTCATCTGGCGGTGGTCGACCCCGGAGTCGGCAGCTCACGCCGCCCGCTGGCGCTGCGCAGCGGCGACGGCCGGCTCTTCGTCGGGCCTGACAACGGCCTCTTGGTGCCGGCGGCCGAGCGGCTTGGTGGAATCGCCGCCGTCCACGAGCTGGCGAACGCGGACTACGCGCTCGCCAGTGTCTCGCGCACGTTCCACGGCCGGGACCTGTTCGCTCCGGCCGCCGCGCACCTTGCGGCCGGGGTTCAACTGGAGGCGCTCGGGCCTCCCCTCGCGGTCGATGCGCTCGCCCACCTCGATCTGCCCGTGCCGGAGATCGGAGAGAACCGGATCCATGCGACGGTGCTGTACATCGACCTTTTCGGAAACGTTCAGCTGAACCTGACGCGTGAGCACCTGCAGAAGGCTGACGTACCGCCGGGCAAGGTGGTCGAGATCGAGCTCGGTCTCGATCGCTACTACGCAGTCGCCGCCCGAACGTTCGCCGACGCTCGCAAAGGCGACGTGATCCTCTACGAGGACTCCTACCGGAACATCG
>JALYLK010000336.1 GCA_030774275.1 Actinomycetota bacterium | reverse complement strand
GCTCGGGGTTCGGCCGGCGCTCGAGCATCCGAACGTCACGCTGCTCACAAACGCCCAGGCGTTGAAGCTCGAGACGAACGACACCGGGACGGCCGTCTCGAAGATCGTCGCCGAGCGGAACGGCGTGATCGAGCAGTTCGCCGGCGACCTGGTCGTTCTTGCCTGCGGGGCCGCGAACACGGCGAAGCTCCTCCTCGTTTCGGCGACCGACGAACACCCGAGGGGCCTCGCGAACGGCTCGGATCAGGTTGGTCGCAACTACATGTTCCACAACAGCTCCGCAGTGCTCGCCCTATCCAAAGACGAGAACCCGACCATCTTCCAGAAGACGCTGGGATTGAACGACTTCTACTTCGCGGGCAACGGGCACGACTACCCGCTCGGGAACATCCAGATGGTCGGCAAGTCACAGGAGCCGATGTTCCACGGCGAGAAGCCGGGCGAGACGAAGCTGGCGCCGCACTGGTCGCTAGAGCAGATCGCGAAGCACGCGATCGACTTCTGGCTCTCGACCGAGGATCTGCCGAGGGCCGAAAACCGGGTTTCCGTCGACCCCGACGGCAAGCTGACCCTCGCCTACACGGCAACGAACGAGACGCCAAAGCAGGAGCTCTACAAGCAGCTCCACTCCATGCTCGCCAAGCTCCACATGGAGCCCGGCCACCTCTTCCACCGCTTTGCCTACATGAAGAACGAGATTCCGGTGGCAGGCGTCGCCCACCAGGCGGGCACCTGCCGGATGGGCGCCGATCCCGAGACCTCCGTGCTGAATCCCGACTGCCGTGCGCACGAGCTCGACAACCTCTACGTCGTCGACACAAGCGTCTTCCCGAGCATCGGCGCGGTCAATCCGGCTCTAACCGCGATGGCGAACTCACTGCGGGTGGGAGACCACTTGCTCGAGCGGCTCGGAGCAAGCGGCCGCGTGACTGCAGCGGCCTGAGGTGGTCAGGGACGGAAGGCGATCTCGCCTCGGCGCGGCCGGGCGGCTCGCGTTCTTCCCCGCGCGCGCGGCGGCACGGGCCTCTCGCGCCCCGCTCGAGGCGGCCGCGGACGACCACCTGATGCCGGAGGTCGCGCGGCTCGCCGACCGCGCGCTCGCCGGGCCGTTGCCCGAAGAGCTTGCCCAGTCGGTGATCGAGCACCACGTGCTCGAGCGCATCGTCGGCGAGCTCGCTGCGAGCGGAGAGCTGGACCGGCTTGTCGGAAACGCTCTTGGCAGCCCTCAGACGAAGGAGCTGACCGACCGGATCGTCCGCAGCGACGAGTTCCGCAGCGCGATCCGTCAGATCGTGGGGAGTCCGGAACTACGGGCGGCCTTGACGGAGCAGACCGCCGGGATTTTTGACGAGCTGATCGCCGAGCTCCGCCGCGGCGCAGTCCGAATGGACGATGGAGTCGAGCAGGCGATCCGGCGGCCCCCTCGCGCCGCGGGCAACGTCTATGCCGGCATCGTCAGCCGCGCACTGGCGCTCGCGGTCGACGTGCTCCTGATCGTCGCCATCTTCACCATCGTCTCCGGCTTCGGAGCCCTGATCACCTCGCTGGTCGGGACGCTGCGGCCGATCTGGCTCGTCGACGTCCTACTCGGCGCCGGTGGGGCGATCGTCGCGAGCGGTTATCTGATCCTCTTCTGGAGCGGCGCCGGGCGGACTCCGGGGATGTCCCTGCTCCGCGTTCGAGTACGAGGGCCCGGCGGCGGCCCACCGTCGGTCGCCCGCGCGGTCGTGCGCACATTCGGGACGTGGCTCGCGATCATCCCCCTGTTCGCCGGCTACCTGCCGGTGCTCTTCGACGGCCGCAGGCGTGGCCTGCCCGACTACCTGGCCGGGACCGAGGTCGTCTACGACGACCGGGTGTCTAAGAAAGTCGCTTCGAAAGAACAGACCGGCATCGACTTTGCCGTCCGGGATTAGACGGGCGCCCGGGCAGAGCCCGGACGCCCTCTAGGTCGGCGTCGCGAGCGAGCGCCTACGCCGGAGCCGGGTTGAGGCTCGCCGAAATTTTCTCGATCGCTCCCCGCTCGGCGTCGCTGACTTCCGCCCCGTGCTCCTTGTGGGCCTCCGCAACCCGTTCGGCAACGTCCAGAACGAACTTCTTGTAGCCGGCGACCTCACCAGGGGTTGCCTTCTGCTCAAGTAGCTTGACCGCCTCGGTGAGGCGGCCGAGCCCGACGTCGTCGAGCTCCTGCGGCGAGCTGTACCGCTTCACGTCAGGCTTCTCCGCGACCAGCGAGTCGAGCAACTCGCTGTCGCCATGCTCCTTCCGCGCCTCTGTGTACGCCTTCGCAAGCGCCCACGTCTCGCGGAACGTTCCGCCCTTCTCCGCCGTCAGCGTGACCATGCCCGCGGTGGGCGGGCCTTCGCGGACGAGATCCCATTCCTCTTGTGTGAAGTCAGGTTTGCCGGTCATCGAGTCTCCTTTCGGTCGATTGGCGATTCCATCACGACCACCTCGTCAACGAGGTCCAGGCCCTCGGGGCGGTGGGTGATCAGCATGACGCATCGGTCTCCCGCCGCGGCGAAGACGTCCTCGAGCAACTTCTCGGCCGTAGGTGGGTCGAGGTGGGCCGTGGGCTCGTCGAGCACGAGCACCGGCGCCTCTGCGAGCAGCGCGCGGGCGAGGGTGATCCGCTGGCGTTGGCCGCCGGAGAGCTCCCGCCCCTCCTCGCCGACGAGCGTATCGAGGCCGTCCGGCAGCGACCGGACCCAGTCGCCGATCCGTGCCGCGTCGAGCGCCTGTTCGAGCTCGGCGTCACTCGCCCCCGGCCGGCCGAGCCGAACGTTCTCGCGGATGCTCGTCGAGAAGAGGTGCGCGTCCTGCCCGGCCACGGCAACTGCCCGGCGAACGTCCTCCTGCCGGTACTCGCGCAGGTCCCGGCCGGCGAGCGTGA
>JALYLK010000335.1 GCA_030774275.1 Actinomycetota bacterium | reverse complement strand
CGTCGGTCACCTGCTCCTTCGCGGCGAGTCGGCCGCCTTGCTCCATCGCCTCGGCGACCGGCGCCAGCTCGTCCATCTCGATCTCGGCGGACTCGAGCAGCGCGTCCGCCGCGCCCTTGATGTTCTGGAACTTGTTCGCGAGATACATCCCGCCGATCTCCCGCGCACCGTCGCGGCCGGCATCCCGATCCGATTCATGGATCGAAGCGATCACTGTGCAGCCTATGTCGATCGTCCCGGGGTCCCGTCCGGCCTCCCGCACATTGCCGAGCGTCCAGCGCACGTAATCAGGGGTCGTGATCGAGGGCGTCAGCAGCCCGTCGGCGATCTCCCCGGCCAGCAGCTGCATCTTCGGCGCCGTCGCGGCGACGTAGACCGGCGGGGCACCGTGAGGGCTTTCCGCCTGCGGATCGAGCGGCGGAACCGAGGCCGAGAAGGTCTCGCCCTCGTAGTCGAACGCCCCACCCTCGAGGACGCCGCGAACGATCTCGACGGCCTCGCGCATCGGCCCAAGCGTCTTCTTGCTGGTTATCCGGGCGTTGTTGAGGAAGATCTTCGACGTCCCGAAGCCGAGCAGGAAGCGGTCGGGCCCTGCCGCCTCCTGGACGACGCGCGCGTCCATCGCGACCTGGACAGGATGGCGCGTGAACGGCGAGATGATTCCCCAGCCGACCGTCAGCTGCTCCGTCTCGCGAGCGATCAGCGCCGAGGTGACGGTCGAGGAGCGAGCCTCCATCCCGTGTTTGCGCCACCAGGGGTACGCCTCGGCCAGCCAGATCGTGTCCATGCCGGCCTCGTCCATCACCCGGGCGGAGGCGAGCATCTCCTCGAGCGGCTCCATCGTCAGCTGCATGACGCCGACTCGGAACGGTTGGGTCACGCTGTCAGCCGGCGTCTTCGATCGTGGGTGCAGGCTCTTCGGCGTCGGAGCCGGCGCGGGCCGCCTGCTGCACCTGCTTCTCGAGTGCGTCGAGGACGTTGGCGACCTGCTGGCGGACGATTGGCTGGAGCACGCGCTGCCCCATCGACCCGACGGGCCCGGCGATCGAGACGTCGGCCTCCCAGCGCATCAGCGTCTCGGAGCCGGATGAGGAGAGCTCCAACTGGGTCTGCATGCTCATGATCGCGCCGACCCCGTCACCCTTGGCCTTGAGGCTTGCGTACTCGGGTGGGCGCTCCTCCGTCTTCTCGAATCTGATCCTCATCTTGAGGCTGCCGAGGCCGAGCGGAATGCTGCACTGCGCATGCCAGTTCCGCTCGTCCTGAACCTCGAAGCTCTCGACTCCCGGGATCGTGTTCGCGAGCCGCGCCGGGTCGTTCAGCACCTCCCAGACGATCTGCTGCGGAACGTCGAACGTCCGCTCGCCGGCGACATTCACCGCGACTCCACCGCGACCCGGCCCCGCGAGTCTTGCGGATTCGAGATCAGCTCCCAAACCCGATGCGGGGGGTTACAGGAGTCGTAGACGATCGGGTTCCCGACCGGCCGAAGCGCGTCCTGCAGCGCGGCGCAAACCGCGTGGATTCCGGCGCCCCCGCCCTCGCCCATGCCTTTGGCGCCGAGGGGCGTGAACGGAGACGCGGACTCGATGTAGCCCGTCTTCAACGGCGGCATGTCGAGTGCGTGAGGCACGTGATAGTCGTAGAAGTTCGGCGTCAGCAGGTTTCCCTGCTCGTCGTACGTGAACGTCTCGTGCGTCGCCGCGCCGAGCGCCTGCGCGGTCGCGCCGTGCACCTGGCCCTCGACGATCTGCGGATGGATCCGGTTGCCGCAGTCGTCGACGGCGGCGTAGTCGACGATCTCGTAGGCCCCGGTCTCCGGGTCGACCTCGAGCACGCAGACGTGGATCTGGCTCGCATAGGTCAGCGTCAGGTTCCCGTACTTGCGCTCCTTGTCCGGCACCTGGAACGGCGGCACGTAGACGTAGCGGCAGTTGAGGGTCACATGGCGCGCCTGTTCCGGAAGGATCGCGTTGTTCGCGTTGACGATCGCGCCGATCCCCATGAAGGGGATCGCGGCATCCGGGTTGTCGCGCAGCTTGGCGAAGCCTCCGTCGAGCTCGATCGCGTCCTCGGGAACACCGCCGAGGACGGCCGCCGCAATCGTCCGGATCTCGCCCGCGAGCTGGTCGACGGCGCCCTTGACCGCGCCGAGGCCGGTGACCGCGAACTGGCTGGCGTACGTCCCGGAGAAACCGGCGTGCGAGTTCCAGTAGGTGTCATGCCCCGGGCGCACCGTGACCTCGTCCGGCGAGATACCGAGACCGTCGGCGACGACCTGCGCGGCAGTCGTCTCGTGACCCTGCCCTTGCGGAACCGTGCCGAGCGTGACCACGACCTCGCCGAAGATGTCGAGCTTGACGGTGGCCACCTCGTTGTTGCCTGAGAACTGTAGGTCCGGGTTCAACAGCTGGGACTGCCCGAAGTTATTCGTCCCCGAATCGAGCGTCGAGCCGATCCCGACTCCCAGCAGCTTGCCTCGCTCCTCGGCGTCACGCCGGCGCTCCGCGATCCCCTCGTAACCGACGAGCTCGAGCGCGATGTCGAGGCAGCGCGCGTAGTCGCCGGAGTCATAGACACAGCCGTTCGGCGTCGTCCACGGGAACTCGTCCGCCTTGACGTAGTTGAGCTTGCGCACCTCGACCGGATCGAGACGGAGCTCGTTGGCCACGATGTCGATCACGCGCTCCGTGAACCAGAGGTGCTGCATTCGCGAGTAACCGCGGTTCGGCGAGACCGGCGACTTGTTCGTGACGACCTGGGTGAAATCGACGTGGACGTTCTGCCAGCGGTAGCAGCCGGGCGTGACCTGGGCCCAGATGATGCAGCCGAGCGGCTCGTAGCGGGGGAAGGCGCCGCAGTCGTCGATCGCGCTCGTCTTGAAGCCGAGCAGCGTTCCGTCGGCCTTGACGGCGACTTCGGTGTCCTCGAACCAGCGCTCGTTCCCATGCGCGTTCGCGGTGTGCTGGTCGGTCCGCCACTCCGTCCACTGGACCGGGCGGTTCAGCTTGCGGGCGAGCAGGCAGCAGGCGACGAAGTACGGATGCAGGCAGATCTTGTTGCCGAAGGCGCCGCCGATGTCCTGGGTGACGAAGCGGAGCTTGTCGGTTCCGACCCGCAAGGCCGGCGCCATCCAGATCGCGCCGATGCCAGGCATCTGGTGGTTGCAGTGCATCGTCCACTGACCCGTGCCGCGGTTGAACTCGACGAGGCAGCCGGAGCACTCGAGCGGCGTCGAGGAGAAGCGGTCGAAATGAAGCTCCTTGATCCGAACGACGCGGTCGGCCTCAGCGACGCATGAGTCCCAGTCGCCCCAGTCGAACACGCCTTCCCAGACGACATTCGACCCGGCCTCGTCGTGCAGGATCGGCGCGTCCGACTCCTGCGCCCGCCGGGCATCGACGAGCGGCTCGAGAGGCTCGTACTCGACTTCGACCAGCTCGGCCGCGTCACGCGCGAGCTCGCGGGTCGCCGCGACGACGGCGGCCACCGGCTCGCCGACGAAGCGCGTCTTCCCAACAGCGAGCGCGTAGTCCTTGATCTCGCTCCCGGGCGGCACCGACATCTCGAAGAACGGATCGGTCAGGATCGAGACTTCGTCACCGGTCAGCGTTCCGTAGACGTCCTCGAGCTCGAGCGCCGGTGAGACGTCGACCGAAACGATCTTCGCGTGCGCGTAGGGCGAACGGACGAAGTGGACGAAACCCATTCCGTGCCGCTTGACGTCGTCGAAGAAGACGCCCTCCCCCTGGACGAGGCGCCGGTCCTCTTTGCGCGGGACGCTCGTTCCGATGAACCCTGGCCGCGTCTCCTGCTCCTCGACGACGAGGGCGCTCGTAGGCGCGCCGGTCTCGGTCATGTGCCCGCCTCCGCCGCCGCAGCGATCGCCTCGACGATGTTCACGTAGCCGGTGCAACGGCAGATGTTCCCCTGGATCGCTCTACGGATCTCGCCCTCGGTGGGCTCGGGGTTCTCGTCGAGCAGCGCCTTGGCGCTCATCAGCATCCCCGGCGTGCAGTAGCCGCACTGGAGCGCGTGGTGCTCGCTGAACGCCTGCTGCAACGGGTTCAACTGGCCGTCCACGCCGAGGCCTTCGACGGTCTCAATCGATGCGCCGTCGGCCTGAACCGCCAGCATCATGCAGCTCTTCAGGAGCGCGCCGTCGACGATCACGGAGCAGGCCCCGCAGTTGCCCGTGTCGCAGCCGACGTGGGTGCCGGTGAGGTCGAGGTCGTCCCGGATGAAGTGCACGAGCAGCCGGCGTGACTCGACCTCGCGCTCGTAGGTCGCGCCGTTGACCTCGACGCTGATCGTCTTCTGTGCGGCCGGCTCGCTCAAGCTGCTCCAGTCGCTTGCCGGACGGCGCGCCCCGCCAGGACGGTGGCGAGCTGCCTCCGGTACTCGGCCGGAGCGTGAATGTCCGAGGGCGGATCGAGCTCGGCGCCCGCGACCGCCGAGCGCACCGATTCCTCTTCGGCCGACGGCACCTCGACGAGCACCGGCGTGGCTGCGACGCAGCCGAGCACGACACGGACGTTTCCGTTGACGCTCGCGGCAGCGTTGGCGATGCAGGTTCCGTCTGCGCCGATCGTCACCGAAGCAAAGCCGTCGCCGCCCTGGCGGCGCGGAACCGAGATCCCTGCCAAGAGCTCGCCCGGGCCGACCGCTGTCAGGTAGACGCCCAGGAAGAACTCCTCGGCCGGAACCAACCGGATGCCCGACGCGCCCACGATTGCCATGGTGGCCCCGACGGCGACAAGCACCGGCGGCAGATGATTCGTCGGGTCGTTCGAGCAGACGTTCCCGCCGACCGTGCCGCGATTGCGCACCTGGACGTCGGCGATCTGAGCGGCGACGTCGGCGAGGATCGGACGCTCCCGATGCACCTCCTCCGCGCGGGCGAGCTGCGTGTAGGTGACCATCGCACCCAGCTCGAGCCCGTCGTCCGTCTCGCGGATCCCGCGGAGCTCCGGAACGTCGGCTAGGTCGACGAGCAGGTCCGGCGCCGCGATCCGGGCCTTCATCACGTTGACGAGCGTCTGCCCGCCGGCGAGCGCGCGCGCGTTCGGATTCGCCGCGAGCAGGGAGAGCGCCTCGTCGAGAGATCGAGGACGCGCGTACTCGACGCTGGCCAGGAGCATCGCTGTCTTATATGCGGTCGGCCTTCACCGGCGCAAGCGAGAGCAGCTTCACGGTTGAAACTGGGGCGGGGGTAATGGAGTCTTCAGGAGTGATCTGTGCGTCGTGCGGCCACGAGAATCCGGCCGGCTCCCTTTTTTGCAGCGCGTGCGGTGCGCCGCTCGCGACCGAGGCGCCGGTCGGAGTCCGAAAGACCGTAACCATCGTCTTCTGCGACCTCGTCGGCTCGACGGCGCTCGGGGAGGCCGCGGATCCGGAGGTCTTGCGCGAGCTGATGACCCAGTACCACGCCGAGCTGCGTACGATCCTAGAGCGTCACGGCGGGACGGTCGAGAAGTTCGTCGGCGACGCCGCGATGGCCGTCTTCGGGCTGCCGCACGTCCACGAGGACGATGCGCTCCGTGCGGTGCGGGCAGCGGTGGAGATGCGCAACGCAATTGCGGCTCTCTCTCTCGAGGTGCGGATCGGCGTCAACACGGGTGAGGTCGTTGCCGGCACCGGGGAGACGCTGGTGACGGGCGACGCCGTGAACGTCGCTGCGCGGCTGGAGCAGGCCGCCGAAGCTGGGGATGTCCTCGTAGGCTCCGCCACGGAACGACTCGTCCGGGACGTCGTCCGTGTCGAGGCGGTCGCACCGCTCGCCCTGAAGGGGAAGAGCAAGCCGGTTCCGGCGTTTCGCGTCCTCGAGGTACTGGACGACGTGCCCGCCTTCACGCGTCCCATCGAAACACCCTTCGTTGGGAGGGACAACGAGCTGGAGCAGCTCGATGCGGCGCTCGTGCGAGCGGTCGGAGCGCGGTCGCCACAACTCGTGACGATCGTGGGGCCGCCCGGAATCGGCAAGTCGCGCCTCGCGCGCGAGCTGCTGGGCCGCTCCCAGGCGCGCGTGGTCGTCGGCCGCTGCCTCTCATACGGCGAGGGCATCACGTACTGGCCGCTGAGCGAGATCGCGTCCCAGGTCGGGGACGTGCGAGCCGC
>JALYLK010000334.1 GCA_030774275.1 Actinomycetota bacterium | reverse complement strand
GGCAGGATCCCGAACGCATCCGCCGTCAAGAAGATGACCGAGCGCGGATGGCCCGCGCGCTTGGTCGGGAGGGCGTTCGCGATCTGCTCGAGCTTGTAGGCGGCCCGGGTGTTCTCG
Source organism: Actinomycetota bacterium (assembly GCA_030774275.1). Classification (GTDB taxonomy): domain Bacteria; phylum Actinomycetota; class Thermoleophilia; order Gaiellales; family Gaiellaceae; genus 13-2-20CM-68-14. Next base: position 3,593 of record JALYLK010000334.1, on the reverse strand, counting down.
GTCTTGGAGTCGTCGTCGAGGTCGAGCACTCCTCGCTCGTCGACAATCACGTTCTCGAGCACCGTGCCGAAGCTCTGCGTCATCTTGTAGATCTCGGGCTCTGCCTCCGGCGAGAGCCGGATCACCTTGGCGTAGCAGCCACCTTCGATGTTGAAGACGCCGGCGTCCGACCAACCGTGCTCGTCGTCGCCGATCAGCCGGCGCTCCGGATCGGCGGAGAGCGTGGTCTTGCCCGTGCCGGAGAGCCCGAAGAAGATCGCTACGTCGCCTTCGTCGCCGACATTGGCCGAGCAATGCATGGGCAGGACACCCTCGAGCGGCAGACGGTCGTTCATCAGCGTGAAGATCGACTTCTTGATCTCGCCCGCGTAGAAGCTGCCGCCGATCAGGATCTCGGCGCGGCTCGGGTGGAGCGCGACGAACATCGAGCTGCGCGTGCCGTCCTCCTCGGGATCGGCCTCGACCGCTGGGGCGTGCAGGATGAGCGCGTCGGGCTCGAACTCTGCGAGCTCGTCCTCGGACGGCTCGATGAAGAGCGTCTTCGCGAAGAGCGCGTGCCATGGACTGTGCGTGATCACGCGAACGCCCAGCCGGTGAGCCGGATCGGCGCCGGCGAAGGAGTCGACGACGTACAGCTCCTGGCGCTCGAGATAGGACGCGACCTTGTCGCGCAAGCCCTCGAACTGCTCTTCGTCGATCTCCTGGTTGACGGTTCCCCACCAGATCCGCTCCTCGGAATCGGGTTCACGCACAACGAACTTGTCGTTCGGGGAGCGGCCGGTGTGACGACCGGTGTCGACGACGAGCGGCCCGCCCTCGGCGAGCCGGCCTTCGTCCCGCCGGAGCGTGTGCGTGTAGAGCAGCGAGGTCGATGGATGGAGATGGACACGGCCGGAGGCGTCGATGCCGTGCTCGCCGAGATCTACTCGTCCCCCGGCTCCGATCGTTGTTGCCACGCCCTGTCTCCTTTTCCGGTGGCGCAAAAAACGAGACCCAGCTCTCGCGGGTCGCGGGCCGTATCGTACGCGTGCAACGCTTTTGCGGCGGGTTGTACGGTGGCGGCGTGGACTTGGAACCGCCCGAACCGGCGCTCTCGGACGGGGTCGTCTCGCTGCGGCCCTGGAAGCTTGACGACGTGCCGGCGATCGTCTCGGCCTGCAACGAGGCGGAGATCGCGCGCTGGATCCACCAGATCCCCAGCCCGTACGCAGACAGGGATGCCCGTGAATACGTGGTTTCGACCGAGGCTGCATGGACCAACGGGGCGGGTGCGTTCTTCGCGTTCGAGGAGCGAGCGAGCGGCGAAGTCGCCGGGTCGATCGCCGTGCACGTCCTGGACAGGGACCTGGCGAACCTCGAAGTCGGTTACTGGACGGCGGCGGCGGCGCGGGGTCACGGTTTGACGACGCGCGCCTTGAAGCTGATCTCCTCCTGGGCCTTGGGTCAGGCCGGCGCGGAGCGGCTGCAGCTGCGCGCAGACGTCCTCAACCTGCCATCTCTGCGCGTGGCCGAGAAGGCCGGGTTCAAGCGGGAAGGGACCCTTCGCGCGAGCGGCTTCAACGCTCGCGAGAACCGACGCGTTGACTACGCCGTCTTCTCGCTCCTTCCGTAGAGGCTTCGGCGGCGCGAGCGCGAATCGCGCTGGGTGGACGAGCGAGCCGAACGATTCCTGGCGAGCCCGGCGCTGTCAGCCTCGACGCAACGCGCCTACGGAGTCGACGTGCGCCAGTTCAGCTCCTGGCTTGAAAGCCGGGGACTTCGCCTCGACGACGTCGACGTTCGCTCGTTCGCGGATTACGCCGCCGACCTCGGGCGCCGCCGGCCGAAACTCGCACCGGCGACGATCGCACGAAAGCTCGCCGCTGTGCGGGCGCTGGTTCGGTTCGCACTCGGTCCAGAGCGCGTGCCGGACGCCTCCTTCGCGCCGCGCCGGCCTCGACGGCTGCCGGAGGCCCCGAAGTCCGAGGAAATCGACGCGGAGTTCGCGGGGCTGGAGCGAGAGGGTCCGCTCGGGCTGCGCAACCGTGCTGTGGCCGAACTCGTCTATTCGGCCGGCCTGCGGAGTCGTGAGCTTGTGGATCTCGATCTGGGCGACGTGGACTTCGAGCAAGAGCTCGTCCATATTCAGGGCAAGGGCGGCAAGCAGCGCAACGTCCCGCTCGGAGAAGAGGCCGGTCACTGGGTGGCGCGCTACCTTCGGGAGGCACGCCCCGAGCTGGCCCGCGGCGCCGAGAACGCGCTGTTCCTGTCCGCCCGCGGCCTGCGCCTGGACACGAGCACGCTTCGACGGCTGCTCCCGCACCCGCACAGGCTGCGTCACGCCTTCGCCACCCACCTGCTCGAGGGCGGCGCCGACCTGCGCACGATCCAGGAACTGCTCGGCCACAGCTCGTTATCGACCACCCAGATCTACTCGCATGTCGACGGCCGGCGCCTCCGCCGCGTCTACGACCGCTCCCACCCGAGGTCGTAGCGCGCGAGCGACAACGGTCGCGCAACCGAACAACGGTTGTACACGCGCGCGCGCGACGGGCACAGCCCCCACCCTTTATTTGGGTGGGGCTCTTCCCTCCTCCCTCGACGGCGACGATACGCGGTCTCGACGCGCGGGTGTGTGGCGGGAGCGTGACAATTCTGCGCCGGTTGGCTCGGGCGAACAGACGACCCAAGCCCAAGCCGCGCCGTGGGCCGACGCAGGCGATCGGCGCGGCGCCGCGAAATCAGCCCGGGGATGGCAACGCCTGCCAGAGACCCTGACCTCGAAGGCTTCCTCGCGCTCCTCGCCGCTACCCGGGCGGCCCGAACGGTGGACGCCTATCGCCGCGACCTCACCGACATCGCGACCCGGCTCGAGCGGCCTCTCCATGTCGTCACGACCGAGGAGCTCGAGCGCTATCTCGCCGAGTTGCGCGCGGAGGGTCGCTCGCCGGCCACGCTTGCCAGGCGAACCGCGGCTGCGCGGTCCTTTTATCGCCACCTCGTCCTGTTGGGCAAGCGCACCGATAACCCAGCCGCTGCCGTTGCGCTGCCTCGCAAGGCGCGTCGACTTCCGCGCACCCTCTCGCCGTCCGAGGCCGAGCGGCTGATCGACGCCGCGGCCGGGACGACGCCACGGGCGCTTCGCGATCGCGCGCTCGTCGAGCTCCTCTACGGCGCCGGGCTCCGGGTCGGCGAGGCGGTCGGGCTCGGCAAGACCGACGTCGACCTCGACCAGCGGCTCGTCCGGGCGACCGGGAAGGGGGGCAAGGAGCGAATCGTGCCCCTCGGACGACCGGCCGCAGATGCCCTCCGCCGTTACATCTCACGCGGACGCCCCCACCTCGACCGGCGCCATCGGCCGGAGCTCTTCCTGAACGCTCAGGGAGGCGGCCTGACCCGCGCGGGTGTCTTTCTCGTACTCCGCCGACTGGCCGAAAAGGCGGGTCTCGAGCCCGAGCGCGTCCACCCCCACCTGCTCCGTCACTCGTTCGCAACCCACCTGCTCGAGGGCGGGGCCGATCTCCGGAGCGTCCAGGAGATGCTCGGCCACGCCGACCTCTCGACGACCGAGCTCTACACCCACGTCAGCGACCGCCGCCGCCGCGAGCTCTACT
>JALYLK010000333.1 GCA_030774275.1 Actinomycetota bacterium | reverse complement strand
GCGCCGTCTAGTGCGCCCGCGACAATGCGGCAAGTGGATGCGAACCGTCGACTGCTCGTCCTCGGCGCGGGGCGCCAGCAGCTCGGCCTGCTGGCCGCAGCCCGGAGACGGCACGTGCTGGTCGTCGCTGTCGATCGCGATCCCTCTGCGCCCGGCTTCCGGCTTGCCGACCGGCGCGCCCTGATCTCTTTCGAGGACGAGCCGGCGATCCACCGGCTCGCCGAGGCGGAGAAGATCGACGGCGTGATCTCGCCCGCCAACGACTGGTCGGTAGGCATTGCCGCCCGCGTCGCCCACCGCCTTGGGCTCGCGCACCCGGTCGATCCCGCGACGGCTGCCCTGGCTGCTTCGTGGCTGAGGCAGCGCGAGCGCTTCGCCGAGACCGGGATCCCTCACGACTCGTGGCTGGGCGACGGCCCCGAGGCGACCGTGCAAGCGTTCAGCCTGGGAGGCGCGTTCCACTCCCTATCCGGGCCGGCCGGCCTGGCCGGCCTCGCGGCGCGGGCCGCCGAGGCCCTCGGGATCCACGAGGGCCCCACCTGCACGCGGATCAGGATCACGGCGGCCGGGCCGCAGGTGATCGAGCTCGCCGCGCGGCTGGGCAACCCGGCCGAGGTTGAGCTCGCGCACGAGGTGGCCGGCATCGACCTGAATGCGCTGGCGCTGAAGAGCGCCCTCGGAGAGCGGATCGACCGCGGCGAGCTCGCGGCCCGTCGCCTGGCGGCGTAGCTAGAGCCCCTTTCATGATGGGGCCTCGTCGCCAGGGGCCGACCAGCGCGGCCCGGCGGCTCAGTGCTTCATTGTGAAAGGGGCTCTTAGATGACCGCGGGTCGAACGGCCGGCCGAACGCCGGTCTCGCGGGCCGCTTCCGGCACCGCCGCGGCGTAAACCGCGAGCGTGGCGTCGGTGACGCGGTTCCAGGAGCAGTAGCCCTCGACGCGCTTGCGCGCGGCCCGGCCGAGCCGGCGGCGGAGCTCCCGATCGCCGAGCGCCTTCTCGATCGCGGCACGTAGCGCTGCAGTGTCGCGAACGGGTACGAGGAGGCCGGTCTTGCCGTCTTCGATCACGGTCGGAATCCCGCCGACCGGCGTTGCGATGACGGTCTTGCCGTGCGCCATCGCCTCGAGAACCACATTCGGCAGGCCCTCGGCCGACGACACGACGACGACAACCGCCGCTCGGCCGTAGAGCTTCGAGACCTCGCCGGGACCGACGAAGCCGATCGTGTCGGGCAGAAGGTGGCGAAGCGGGCCGTCGCCGGCGACGATTCGGGGCAGACCCTCGGTCGCCTCGGCGATCACGTCGATGTTCTTCTCCGGCGAGAGGCGTCCGACGTAGAGCACAGAGGCTGGTTCGTCCTCGTCACCGACCTCGGCGGGCACGTGGACGCCGTAAGGGATCGCGCGGACGTTCGTCAGGCCGCACCCGCGCATCGCCGTTGCCAGCCGCTCGGAGCAGCAGATCACAGTGCGCGCCCGGCCGAGAATCCAGCGAACGAGCCGCGGCGCGCTCGCAGCGAGGCCGAGATCGTGAAGACGACCGGCCGTAGGCGAGCCGTGCAGCGTGACGACGAACGGCTTGCCGCAGAACGCAGCCACCAGCGCTCCTGCGAGCCAGTTCGTATGCACGAGGTCAGCGTTCCTGGCAGCGCGGCGAAGCGCGAAGATCATCGAGAGCAGGACGAGCGGCGCCAGCCAGGGCCGGCGCTTCAGGTTGCCGATCAGGCCTGCTCCGTTGTTGGCCGTCAGGCCGAAGTCGCGATACGAGCCCGGGCCGACCACCTCGACCTCGAGGCCTCGCCCGCGCAAATTGGCAACCGTGCCGTGGACGAAGCGGCCGGAAAAATCGTCATCCGAGCGCGGATAAGAGGTCGTGAAGACCGCAACGCGAAGTGGACGCCGATGTCGTTCCGGCGCCTCGAGAGCCGCGCTGACCGCAACGCTTCCCATGTACAGAGGGTTTTCGGCTGCGGCAACGAGAAGCTTGAGCCTACGCCGTCGTTACCCTTGCGCTCGATGACGGCATGAGACGACGCTCGATTCGACTCACCGGGACGCTGGTCGTCACCGGACTCTGCGCCGCCTACATCTTCTGGAAGATCGATATCGGGCGGACGCTGCACATCCTCGTCAACGCGAAGATCGGCTACTTCCTGGGTGCAGTCGCGATCATGATCGTCTCCGTTTGGCCCATGGCGTGGCGCTGGCAGCAGTTGCTCGCCGCGAAAGGGATACGCGACCGGCTCTCCTGGCTCGTGCGCGCGTATTTCGTCGCCTACACGGGAGGCCAGGTGCTGCCGACGGCGGTCGGCGGAGACGCGGTGCGGATCTACGAGACCTCACGCCGCCATCCGGGCCACGGCGGCCCGATCGCCGCCTCGGTGCTGCTCGAGCGGGCGCTGGGCGGCGCCGCGACGCTGACGCTCGCGGCCGTCGGCTTCGCGCTCGCGATCGGTCGCTACAACGTCGGCGCCTACCTCTGGGTCGAGGGTGCCTTCGTAATCGCAACCCTGGTGCTGGCGGTGCTTCTGTTCTCGCACCGGTTGCGGCCGTTGCTGGCGCGGACGGCGCCACTCCTTCGCCTGGTCCGCGTCGAGCGGCCGGTGCGGGCCGTCTACGAGGGCATCCACTCCTACCGCGGGAACGTCAGACTGCTCGTCGGCGTCTTCGTGCTGACCCTCGCCGTTCAGGCCGTCCGCGTGCTCGCGATTTGGATGACCGGGAAAGCGGTCGGAGTCGAGCTCTCCCCGCGGCCCTACTACGTGATGGGGCCGCTGCTCTTCCTCGTCCTACTGGTGCCGTTCACCGTCAACGGGCTTGCCGTCCGGGAGACGTTCTTCGTCAGCTTCCTGGGGCAGCTCGGCGTCAACGCCAACCAGGCGTTTGCCACCGGCTTCCTGTTCTTCGTCGTCAACATCGCCCTGGCTCTGCCCGGCCTTGCGATCTTCCTCTGGGAGAGCTTCCGCGGCGTCCCGCGGGCACCTCTTCACCAACCCGATGTCTAGCGTCTCTGTCGTCGTCGTCACTTTCAACTCGGCTCAGTGGATCGAGCGCAGCCTCGAGAGCGTGCGCGGGTACGAGACGATCGTCGTCGACCACGGTTCCACCGACGAGACGCTGGAGATCGTGCGCCGACGGTTTCCCGAGGCGCGGGTGATCGAGCAGGAGAACGTCGGCATGGGCGCGGGCAACAACGCCGGGATGCGGCGAGCCTCGGGGCGCTACTTCCTGCTGCTGAACTCGGACGCCTGGGTCACCGGCGATGCCGTCGAGCAGCTCGCCGGATTCGCCGACAGCCATCCTGACGCCGCGGTCGTGGGCCCGCGGCTGCTCAACCCTGACGGGTCGCTGCAGCGCTCGGTGCGCGCGTTCCCGACGCTCTGGCGCCTCGCGACCGAGTACCTCTTTCTGCGGAAGCTGGCGCCGCGCTCGCGGGCGCTGAACACCTTCTATGAGGGCGGCTTCGACCACGACGAGGTTCGCGAGGTCGACTGGCTCTTCGGCGCCTGCCTGCTCGTCCGCCGCGACGCGGCCGACGAGGTCGGGCTGTTCGACGAGAGCTTCTTCATGTTCAGCGAGGAAACCGACTGGTGTTACCGGTTCCGCCAGGCAGGATGGCGCGTGTTCTTCTTCCCGGGCGCCGAGGTGGTCCACGTCGGCGGCGCCTCGCACGGCGGCAGCCTGTTCGCAGAGAACGTGCGCGGGCACCTCCGCTTCCTCGCCAAGCACCGTGGTACGCGGGAGGCCGAGCGCGCTCGCCGGTTGCTGCTGGCCGGGGTCCGCCTGCGGCTGCTGCTCTTCCGCGGGGAGCGCCGGCGGAGCTACCGCGAGGCGGCGCGCTGGCTTTCCTCGGGCAACGCCGGCTCGCTGCTTCGCTCGCGGTGAGGCGCGCACCCCTCGTCCTGCTCGCCATTCCGGCGCTCGGTCTCGCGCGCCTGCTCCCGCCGGACGGACTCGGTCTCGCCCTGCGGCTCGGGGCGGCAACGGCGTGCCTTTTGATTCCGGGCGCCCTGATCTCGCGGGCGCTCCGCTTGCGTGGGTTCGCGCCGGCGCTTGCCTGGTCGCTCGCCGTGCTGCTCGTCGCGCTGGCGATCACGTTCGCTGTTCACAGTTCTCTGTGGCTGACCTTCGCGATCGTTGGCGGATTAACGGTTGCCGCGTTGCCGTTGGCTCTTCGGGACGTGCGCCGCGACCGGGTCCCCGGACATGGCTCGGGACCCGGT
>JALYLK010000332.1 GCA_030774275.1 Actinomycetota bacterium | reverse complement strand
GGCGTCTTGTTCCCAAGCGACCGAATGCCGGAGACGAACGCGGGTAGCTCCCCGAACGCCGTCGACGTCACGTAGACAGCCGCCTTGTGGCTGTTCAGGCGGGTGACTGCGCTATTGACGTTGTTCGTGCCCGTCGCATATGACTCGCGGTCGACGATCTTGCCGCCGAGCCGCCTGAATCGGATGTCGAACGCTTGGACGACATTCTTGAAGTAGACGAGATACGTATTGGTGGCAAGCGCCGCCGTCTTCCAACCGCGGCTGTACGCGTACTGAGCCATAGCCGAGCCTTCGTCCTGGGCAACGTTCCCGAAGCTGAATGCGAGCTTCCCCTTCGCGGCGAAGCGCTTCGGCCCCATCTGGTCGGTGCCGATGCAGGGGGCCACCGCGAGCACGCCGCGGTTGATAGCCGCCTGCACCACCGGCGTCGCGTAGTCGACATCGCACGTGGTGAAGATGATGTTGGAGCCTTGGCCGAGCAGGCTGATCGCACAGGCCTTGGCCGTGGTCGGATTGTTGTTCTGGGTGTCACAGGTCTTAATCTGAAGGTGCCGTCCGTCGACGCCGCCCTTCGCGTTGATCTGTTTGACGCGGATCCTTGCGGCCGCGAGCGCCGGATCGTCGAACGGGGCCATGTTGCCCTTCGAGTCGAACGCCCAGCCGATCACGATCGGCTTCTTCGCGTCGGTCCCGGCGCGACTTACCGTTACGCCCGCGATGGCGGCGACCGCGACGGCCGCTCCGAGGAGCGCCACCAAGGCGCTCCACCTGGTCATCTTCGTCACTGCTTCTCCTCTCGTGAGTCCGCCCTCTCGGGAGTAGAACTTACTACGGTTGCGCCCGATAAACGGTTCCGGTCGACAGGACCTGACGGAGCCTCTCGACCCCTTGCGTCGCGACGTCGCTCGGGTCTTCCCGCCAGAGCGAGCCCGGCAGCTCCGCATCCGAGAAGATCTCGAGGTCGAAGAGCCCGTCCCAGCGGAGGGCCTCGAGGATCGGCTCGAACTCGATCGCGCCGTCTCCGGGGAGGACGCGGTCGTTCGTGTTGCGCGTGGGTTCCCGCCAGTCGGCGACGTGGACGCCGTAAATGCGGTCGCGGTGGCGATCGAGTTGCTCAAGCGGCTCTCGCCAGAGGTGCCAGGTGTCGTACATCAAGCCGACGTCCGCACCGGACTCGGCGATCAGCGCCGCGGCCTCGTCGAGCGAGCTGACGATCGACCAAAGGTCCGCGTACTCGCGCTGGATCGGCTCGAGGGCGACCCGGACGCCGGAGCGCGCGCCTTCCTCGCCGATTGCCCTCAGCCCTTCCAGGATCGCGGCACGATCGTCACCGGGGCCGGTCAGGAAGAGCACGCCGGTCGGCTCAAACGGGGCCAGCCGGCGGATTCCGGCGCAGATTGCCTCGACACGAGCCCCGGGGTCGGCCGGACCCTCCATCAGCGGCAAAGGGAGGATCGACGGCACCGACGGCACCGACGTCGCTGCGGCCAGGCCGCTCTCTTGAAACCGCTCGAGGGAGTCCTGGGCGAGCTTGAACTCCCAGATCCCGACTCCGTCCGCTCCCGCGGCGCGGTAGGAGTCGAGATCGTCGGCGAAGGACGCCGAGAATGTGGTGATCTGCGAGATCGAGACGCGGCTGCTCATCGGCCGACGCGTTTTTTCATCCGCTCGATGAGGGGCGGCTCCAGTAGGCGTTTCGCGACGAGCGTGCCCGAGCCGGCGCCGAGGCCAGGCCCTGGGTGGGTGCTGGCGCCGATCTGCCACAGCCGCCGAATCGGAGTCGCGTGCCCCGGGCTGGCCGGGAACGGCCGCCAGAGCAGGTTCTGGTCGAGCGCCAGCGACCCAGAGTAGGGGTCGCCGTGGTGCAGGTTGATGTTCGCGGCCTGCAGGTCGGCCGGCGACAGCACGACGCGCTTTCGGAGCGCCGTCTCGAGGTTCGGCACATGAGCGGCGATCCGCCCCTGGATCCGGTCGGCGTAGCGCTCGCGGAGCTCCGCGGTCCAGGTGCCGTCGCCGGGGTCGAGCTCGCCGGCTGC
>JALYLK010000331.1 GCA_030774275.1 Actinomycetota bacterium | reverse complement strand
TCACGCGTGGCAAGCACATCTGGACCTGCGGAACCTTTGCCGCGGGGGCGCAGAAGACCGTGAAGGTGACGCTGTCGATTCCCTACAACCTGCGGAATGGCGACGGCTGGATCGTCACAAAGGAGCTCCCTGGCAGGCCGACGCCTGGACCGGCGGTGCTGACGACCTGACTCAGGGCGCTACGCGGCCGTTCTCGACGAACGCGGAGTGCGTGACCGGCATCTTCTCGGCGAGGAACCGCTCGCAGGCCTCGGCGTAGCGGCGGATCTCGCGTTGGGCTGTCTCCGCCGCGCGGAGCGAGACGAAGTTCATCAGCGAGCGGGCATTGACCGTCCAATAAAACTCGGTGTAGGCGCCCATCGGCATGACGAGCCGAGCCAGCTCTCGGGCGACCCCCTGCTCGACAAGCCTGGTGTAGGTCGCGTAAGCCGCGTCATAGACGGCCTGCAGCTCCTCCCGCGTCTGCTCGGCGAGCTCGGGCTCGACCGGTTCGAACGAATATGCACCCGGCTTGCCGACCTGAGACCGCACGTCCTCAGGCGCCGGAACGTAGAACTCGTCGCTCGCCTTCGCATACCGCATCGAGAACTCGTTGAAGGAGCCGACGCGGTGCCGGAACCACTCGCGGGCGACGAACAGTGGAGCTCGGACGTGGAAACGGAACGCGTTGTGCTCAAAAGGGAGTCCCATGACGATCGCGCATCAAAAAGCGGATCAAACCTTCGTCGGACTCGTCCATCACCTCCTTCCGTGTCGCAAAGCTGACGCGCGCGCCGTTGACGACCGAGAGGTCGCTCGCCATCGCGTCGTCCAGCCGGACGAAGCCATGATCGAGGACGGGAATCGTGTTCTCGGTTATCACTTCAGGCATCGTGGCCACGCCGGCGAGTGTAACCGGGGCGTATGTCGGAACCTCGGGCTTCTCCTACCCGCCCTGGCGGGGCGGCTTCTACCCGGAGAAGGCGAGGCCGGCCGAGTTCCTCGAGTTCTATGCGAAGCGGCTGCCGTCGGTCGAGCTGAACACGACCTTCTATGGATTGCCGGAGGAGGAGCAATTCCGCAGCTGGGCCCAAGAGACGCCGAGCGAGTTCCGCTTCGCCGTGAAGATGAGCCGCCAGATCACGCACTCCGGGAGGCTCGAACTGATTCCCACCTTCTGCGAGCGGGTCCGCCTGCTCGGCGAGCGGCTCGGGCCGGTGCTCGTTCAGTTCCCCCCAACGCGCCCGCGCGACGACGGGATGCTCCGGCTGCTCCGCGACTCGCTCGACCCGGAGCTCGAGTACGCATTCGAGTTTCGGCACGAATCCTGGGCGGGCGTGGACGTGCCGGTGCTTTTGAACTCCTTCGCCGCCGACGCGCCGTTCCGGTACTTCCGGCTGCGGGAGCCGCCGTACGACGACGACATGTTGCGTGACTGGGCAGGACGCTTCCGGCCGCTGCTCGAGAACGGCACGCGGATCTACTGCTACTTCAAGCACGAGGACGAGCCGTCGGCGCCGCACTACGCGCAACGCCTCCTCGAGTTCCTACGCTAGGTTCGCTCCCGTGGCCACCGATTACCTGAAGCTGCTTGCGAAGCTCACGGTTCACGTGGGCGCCGACATGCGTCCGGGCCAGGACGTGATGATCTTGGCGTGGGACCCTGCCCAGGCGCCGGTCGCGAGGGCGATCGTCGAGGAGGCCTACGCGTCGGGCGCGCGCTACGTCAGCGTTGTCTACTGGGACGCGCCCGTGAAGGCGTCGCGGCTCCGCCATGCACCGGAGGACTCGCTCGGCTTCATCCCGGAGTGGTTCAGGCGAACAGTCACCGAGACTATCGAGCGTCGCGCGGCAGCGATCACGCTCACCGGCGACCCCGATCCAGGTGTGTTCGCCGACATCGACCAGGGGCGGCTCGGCCGCGACCTGATGCCGCAAATCCCGGAAATCTTCAACCTGATCGGAAGCGCCGAGGTGAACTGGACGGTGGCGCCGGGCCCGAGCCCCGGCTGGGCGGCACGGCTTTTCGGGGAGCCCGACGAGAAGCGCCTCTGGGAGACACTTGCACCGATCCTCCGGCTCGACTCAGACGATCCTGTCCGGGCCTGGCGAGACCACGTCGCCGGGCTGGAGAAGCGGGCCGGTGCGCTCAACGAGCGTCGGTTCTCGGCACTGCGGTTCGAAGGCCCCGGAACCGACCTGACGGTCGGCCTGATCGAGGGACATCGCTGGCTGGCGGCCGTCTTTCCGACCACCTGGGGTCCCGTTCCGGTCGTCAATCTGCCCACAGAGGAGGTCTTCACGACACCGGACCGCAACCGCGTCGACGGCACGGTGCGGATGACGAAGCCGGTCCTGATGGCCGGCGGCGCTCTCGTCGAGGGCCTGCGCCTGCGGTTCGAAGGCGGCCGGGCGGTCGAGGTCCAGGCGGACACAAATGAGGACGCTGTGCGCTCCCAGCTCGCCTTCGACGAAGGCGCGTCCCGCCTTGGCGAGGTTGCGCTCGTCGACGGCTCGTCTCCGGTCGGGCAGAGCGGGATCGTCTTCGGCGACATCCTGCTGGACGAAAACGCGGCCTCACACGTCGCCTGGGGCCACGCCTACGAACTCGCCGTCCCGGACCTGCCCAAAGGACAGGCCGAGCAGGAGCGGCTCGGCTTCAACATCTCCGACGTCCATCAGGACGCCATGATCGGTGGCCCTGAGGTGAACGTGGACGGAGTCGAGCCGGGAGGCGCTCGCGTGCCGGTCATCCGCGACGACGCCTGGGTGCTCTAGGTCGGCGCCCCGAGGTAGGCGCCGCTCTCGACGATCTCGGCGATCTGGGCTGCCGCGAAGCGCAGCTCGTCGTCCGTGTTGAAAAAGTGCGGGCCGAGCCGGATGCCGGCGTCGGGCCGGAAGTCGCAGACGATCTCTCGCGCGTCGAGCTCGCGGTGGACGGACTCGAGCTCCGGAGTGCGCACGACGACGGTGCCGCCGCGCCGATCGGGGTCGGCCGGGCTCGCGACCTCGAAGCCCGCCCTTTCGAGCAGCTCCACCAGCAGCGTCGTCTGTTGGACCGACCGTTCGCGGATCCGCTCGACGCCGACCTCCTCGATGATGTCGTAGCCTGCGCTCGCCGCGTAAAGCGCCGGCACGTTGGGAGTCCCGGTGAGGAACCTTGCCGCTCCTGAGGCGTACTCCTGCTCGGGCTCGAAGGCGAACGGCCGCGCGTGTGCTTGCCAGCCGGTGAAGGTTGGCTCGAGCCGCTCGATCAGGTCGAGGCGAACGTAGAGCCAACCGGCGCCGGGCCCGCCGCAGAGCCACTTGACGCTGCCGCCGACCGCGAAGTCGACCCCCAAGCTCGTCACGTCGAGCGGCACTGAGCCGACCGACTGGTAGGCGTCGAGCACGACGAGCGCGCCCGCCTCGTGGGCGCGCTCGACGATCGCCTCGACGTCCTGGATCTCCCCGGTCTTGAAGAGAACGTGGCTGACCGGCACGAGGAGCGTTCGCTCGTCGATCGCCTCGAGCACCGCCTCGGCGTCCGCCACGACCTCGACCTCCGCGCCGCGCCTGCGCTGGGCCTGGTAGAGGTAGCGAACCGAGGGAAACTCTCCCTCGCCGTAGACGATCCGGTTCTGGGGCGGCTCGAACTCGAAGCACGAGAGCACGACCGCCTGGGCCACCGCGACGTTCTGGTGCATCACCGTCGTCCCGGGCGCGGCGCCGAAGATCCGCGCGAGCTGGTCGCCGACGCTCGTCGACGTCTCCCACCACCCTTCCGCCCACGCGCGCACGCCGCGCTCGCGCCACTCGCGCGCGTACCGAAGCAGGTTCTCCTCTGCCCCGAGTGGCATCGGCCCGAGAGAGTGGCTGATCAGGTAGGTCGTGTGCTCGAGGATCGGAAAGCGGCCGCGATAGCTCTCGAGCGGCTTCACGGCTAGCGCGCCTCGCGCGCGGCGACGGGCGGCGGCGAGGTGGGGCGCGGCGGAGGCTTGGAGTCGACCAGCACCGCCGCTACGAGGAGGATTGCCATTCCGACAGCGCTCTCGCCCGCGAGGCTGCGCGGGAGCCGCGTGAGGATCGGCCCGCCGCCGCCGCGCTCGATCGCGGGACGCGCGACGAAGTGGTGCACCGCGCCCCAGGTGAGCGCGAGCGAGACCAGGCCAAGCTTGACGAGGAGTACGCGTCCATAACCGGCCGTCCACAGATCGCTCAGCTGCGGCAGGCGGACGATGCTCAGGTAGACCCCGGCGCTGAGCACGATCGCGATCAACACGGAGGCGAGCCTCGAGAACCGCAGGAAGGCCGTTCGCCGCAGCTCCGGGGCCTTCGGCCAGACGACAAAGGCGAGCTGGACGAGCCCGCCGATCCAGAGCGCCGCCGCCGAGAGGTGCGCCCAGTCGGCGAGCTCGGAGCGCCACGAGGAGCCTGGGTCGACGGCAGAATGGCCGGACAGCGAAAGCCCCGAGGCAAAGCCGAGACCGAGCAGGAGCGCGGGCCAGAGCAGGAAGCGGCGGTCTGTGAGCCAGGCCAGGAAGACGAGAGCTGCGACCAAGGCGTAGCCGAGCGTCATCGCGATGAAGGCCTCGCCGAAGCGCGTTCCTCCGGAGATCGAGGACAGATCGCCGTAGAGCAGCCTTACGAACGGCAGCTGCAACGCGTCCTCCGCCCGCAGGATGAACGCGAAGATCCCGACCTCGAGCGTCGCCACCACGCCCGCCCCGACGATCGCGTAGAAGCGGCGTTCGGCGGCCGCAGGCAGCTCGTTCCGTCCAAGCAGCAGTCTGAAGCCGAGCCCGCCGAGCAGCAGCGCGAGCGAGAGGAAGTAGGCCCAGCGGACGATGTGCTCCGTGGTGGTCGGTCCCGACGACCCATAGGCCTCGGTCGGCGGCGGTGCCGTCGCCCGTACGCCGAACGTGAAGACACCGGAGACGACATGGCCGTCCTCCGAGAGCACGTGCCAGCGAACGGTGTAGGGCCCGCGCGGCAGGCGCTTGAGCGGGACGCTGACGGTCTGCCCCTTCGCGCGCGTGGTGCCGGACAACATCTTGCCGAACTCGTTCTTGACCTCGATCCCATTCGGCTCCGCCTGGACGGACTGGTCGAAGTGCAGGACGACCGCCCGCGGCGGAGACTGGAGCCGCTGGCGATAGGTCGGCGAGGTCGAGTCGAGGTTCGCGTGCGCGAAGGCAGACGCCGGGAACGCAAGGGCGACGAGGGCCGCAAGCGCGACGCGTCTCATCTGTGCTGGGGCCCCGCGAGCGGCGAGAGGTGGCCGAAAATCGGCGCCGTGTCGCGGTCGGAGAAGAGGAAGACGGCAGTGACGACGAAGATCAGCGCGAGGCCGGTGCGCACCGCTACCGAGCCGGGCCGGAAGGCGCGCGCGAGCGGGAAGGCGGCGCCGACCACGAATGTCCAGCCGATCACGTGGTGGAGAAACGCGGCCCGCGCGTAGAACCACCCGTTCTGCTCGTGAAGGAGGATCGCCCCCGCCGAGACGAGGAAGGCGCCGGCCGTCGTCAGCGACCAGTACGGGCTGTGCAGCTTTCCGCGGGCGAGCCCGAGCTCTGCCGCCCCGGCCAGCATCATCGCCTGGGCCCAGGATCCATGCGCGAGCATGTGGATCGTCGAGTTGGTGTAGAAGACCATCACGGGCCACATCAGCACGCCCATTCCGAAGAGGAACGAGGGCCAGAGGTAGACCCGCCAGGGGCGCCGCCGCCAGACCGCCTCGCCGACGAACGCCTCTGCGAGCAGCAGCAGGCCGATGATCAGGAAGCCGGTGGCGAACCACCAGTGGACGAACTCAGCCTGCGGCAGCATCCTCCGCCTCTTCCAGGTCGTCGAGCAGGGCCGGAGCGAGGAACAGCGCGAAGCCGAGCCCGACCAGGATCACAAAGAGCGGCGGCTCGGAGAGCAGCCACCAGAATCCCTGATCGTGCGGATGCAGCAACGTTAGTCGATAGGGCTGCAGAAAGGCCCAGGCGACACCGCCTAACATCGTCAACGGACCGATCAGGTTGACGGCTGCGGCGCGCAGCGACCTTCGTCGCGAATGCGCCGCCGCCTCGGTTGCATAGTGAGACTCCATTTCCCTCCCGCAAGGTCGACGTCAAGACGAGCCCGCGGGCGATTCGCGCGCGGGCTACGCAGGAGCGGGAGGCGGCCGGCTCTCGAATGCGAGGCCGAAGAGCTGACGCGGCGTGGTGCCTGCGTCTGCCGAACGAGCGACGGGTTGGAACTGGGGGTTACGCGTGACGCGGTAGGCGTGAGCGACCGTCGCCTCGGCGAATCGCTCGTAATCGGCAAGCCAGCCGGCGACGGCGCCCCAGACGACGGCGACGAGGACGGCGAGCACGGCGAAAACGGGCAGCGCCGAGGTGTGGAGCCATGGTGAGAGCAACGGCCACTGACCGCTCGAAAGCCGCTCGACGTCGGTTTGGACGAGGTAGAAGAGGGCGGTGACGAGGAAGGACGCCAGCCACAGCTTCGGCGAGAGGACGACGCGCACGCGCGGCGCGCGAGAAGGACGCGATCCGACCGCCGCGAGCAGCCGGCGAGCCGCTCGCGCCGCCGCGTGGGCGCGCGCAAAGCGCCAGGCGAGCCGGGCCAGCAGCAGCGCGATTCCGATCTTTACGGCCGCGAGCAGGAACGGGTAGTAGTCGGCGCTCGCATACGCCGGCGAGGCGACGTGCCGGCCCACGTCGACGCGGTAGGTGAGGCTTCGGCCGAGAAGCTCTGCGACCAGCGCGAGCAGCCCGAAGGCGAGCCCGGAAAAGAGGCGCTGGTGCCGGCGCGCCTGATCCATGTCCGGATCGTACCCCTCCGGAGGGGGTCGAGAACACGGCGGCGGCGCGGTCACTCGGGGCGGGACCGTCGCGCGCAAAATCTGAGGACTGTCCTCCCGACTCGGCCCGGCAGGACGGCTGTGGAAGAAAAGTCACAGATTCGTTACGCGGAACGAGCGTGCGTTTCGTCCGGGGTGCCGTACGCTTCGCTCGCGGAACCGCACGACACGCTCAGACTGTTGGCTCAAGGACTGGTGTTTCGTGCCCAGCAGCTCCGTCATCCAATGACGGTCCGACAGCGTGAGCAGGAGCGCGACTTGAGCGCTCCAAGGGACCCGCGACGTTCTCTGAGGAGCTAGCCGAGCGTCGTCAGCGTCCAGCCGCCCGGCGACGAGCCGTTGAAGCCGAGCAGAAGCACTCGCTGCCAGGTGCCGAGGCAAAGCTCGGCGTCACGAAACGGAATCTGCTCGGTCCGCGGGCCGAGCAAGAAACGCACGAGCCGCTCGCGATCGGCCACGTCGAGCGGCACCAGGCGCTCGAGCAGGTCCTCGAGATCCTCGAAGAAGCCGGTCTCGCGTTCGTTGACCCGGACGATTCCCGTCTCGTCTTTGGGCGACACGTAGGCGATTCCGTCGCGGTGTCCGTTCCGCGGGAGCTCGTGGGAGACGTCGTTTGTGATGTCGATCACGGTCAGCGACGGCAGCGCGCAGGCGATCGAATAGGGAATCTCGACGGAGGTCACTAGGCGACGACCTCCCGCGGCAACCTGAAGTGCACGTCCTCCCGCGCGACCTCAACCTCGGCGAGCTCGTCATAACCGGCAACCGCCAGCTGGCTGACCACAGCCTGAACGAGCTCCTCCGGCGTCGAAGCGCCGGCCGTGAGCCCGATCGTGCCGTGCCCGTCGAGCAGGGTGCGATCCAGATCCCGATCGCCGTCGATCAGCGTCGCCGCAGCGCCGTGCAGCCGAGCGACCTCGACGAGCCGTTGCGCGTTCGAGCTCGTCTCGGACCCGATCACGAGAATCAGCGACGCCCCCTGCGCGACCATCTCCTTGACCGCATCCTGCCGGTTCTGCGTCGCGTAGCAGATGTCGTCGGCAGCCGGCCGCTTCAGATCGCCGAAGCGCTCGGAGAGCGCGTCGACCGTCGACGCGACATCGTCGAGCGAGAGGGTCGTCTGCGTGATCACGGCGATCGGCTTGCCGCCTGAATCGAGCCGTTCGGCGTCCTCCGGCGACTCGATCACGACGGTTGCGTCGGGCCGCTCGCCGCGCGTCCCGATCACCTCGACGTGGTCGGCATGGCCGACGAGCGCGACGAGGTGGCCGGTGTCGGCATACCGCCGCGCCTCCGCATGCACCTTGGAGACCAGCGGGCAAACCGCATCGATGACACGGAGTCCGCGCCTTTCCGCGCTCTCCTTCACAGCCGGGGCGACCCCGTGCGCCGAGAGGACGCAGATCTCGCCGGGCGGCACCTCGTCCTCATCCTCGACGAAAACCGCACCGAGCTCCTCGAGCCGCCGGACAACGTGCTCGTTGTGGACGATCTGATGCCGTACGTAGACGGGTGGCCCGTGCTGCTCGAGCAGCCGCTCGACGATCTCGATCGCGCGATCCACTCCGGCACAAAACGAGCGCGGCGCGGCAAGCAATACGCGCTTGCTCATCCCACCGCCTCGAGGCTCTTGAGCGCGCGGCGGGCGTCGTGCGCGGCCCTTGCCGTCTCGCGCGGGGCGCGCATGAAGCCGCGGATGAGACCGAGGTAGTCGACGTCGCCGTTCGCACGCGCTCCTTCGGCGAGGCCTGCGAGCTCACGGTCGGGGGTGTCGCTGATCGCGCGGATGCAGCCGGCCAGGCGGCCGGTACGCGCTAGCGGGCCCGATTCCATGTCAACCGCGTCGGCGCCGCTCGATTCGCGGAGCCGTTCCCGCTCCGAAGGGTCGTCGATGATCCGGCTCGCGCCGAGGATGGTGCCGGTGCGCGCCGATTCGACCCCGAGAGGCTCACCTTCCCAGAGCACCTCACCGTTTTCGTCCACGACGCGCGTCGCGTCGATCACCGTCCCGACCTCGAGCCCGGGCCGAAGCGCGCCTGCGATTCCAAACGAGACCAGACGCCCCTCGAACGGGATCCCGTTCGCGGCGCCGAGTCCGAGCCGGACGGTCGGGCCAAGCCTCCGCGCGATGCGTTCCTCCACGCTCATCGCACACGCAAAGATCAACCCGTCAACGTCCAAGCCATGCTCCGGACGCCTTCCTTGAGGCTGTCGGTAGCGACCAGCGCTGCGGAGGGCTCAAATCCCGAATGGATCCCGCAGTGCTCGCAGCGAGCATCGTTGCCGGGGCCGTATTCCTCCCATTCGATTCCCTCGAGCAGCGCGTCGTAGGTCGGGAAGATGCCGTCCGTCAGCAGATAGCAAGGGCCCTTCCAGCCGTATGGGTTGCGCGTGATGGATCCCCAGGGCGCGCACGCAAGCTTGCGCTCGCCGGCCAGGAATTCCTGATACACGGGACTGGCGAGCCACCGGTACCCATCCTTCTTCGCGGCTGCCTTGATGATCTTGAACTTCTGCTCGTGCTCGGCCCTCGTCATCGTCAGGTTCGGGTCGATCTGCGAGTACTGGTAGCCGGGAGCGACCAGCATTCCGTCGATCCCGACCTCATTTGTCAGGTAATCCATCATCTGCAAGACGTCTTCGACCTTCGTCTCCTTGAAGATGGTCGTGTTCGTCGTTACGCGGTAGCCCCGCGCGCGCGCCGACTTGATTGCGTCGACCGCGGTGTCCCAGAGGCCCGGGTAGTCGCAGATGTAGTCGTGAATCTCGCGCATTCCGTCGAGATGGACGACAAAGGTCAGCCGCAGGTTCGGCTTGAACACGTCGAGGAACTGCTCGAGCTTGAGCGCGTTCGTGCAGAGCTCGATGTTCTTCTGCATCTCGAGCATTCCAGCGACGACGTCCTCGATCCCCTTGTACACGAGCGGCTCGCCGCCGCAGATCGAGACGACCGGAGCTGGACACTGGACGCCGGCATCGATGCACTCCTCGACCGAGAGGCGCGCCTTGTTCGACTCGTACTCGCGGATCTTCCCGCAGCCGATGCAAGCGATGTTGCAGGCAAGCGTCGGCTCGAGCATCAGCACCAGCGGAAAGCGCGCGCCCGCGCGCTTCTGCTTGGCGACGTAGCTACCGATCTGGATCGTCGAGCGCAATGGGAATTTCATGCGGCGAGCCTTTCTCGTAGACGACCTAGGGCCATGAGCGGGAAGTGCAGACGGTAGAGGTGATACCGGATCATGAAGTCAAGTGGGAAACCGGTTCCCGTGTAGTGCTCCTCCTGCCAGTCTCCGTCAGTTTGCTGTACGACGCAAAGCCAATTTGCTGCGCGCTTGGCCTGCTCCGTTTCGGCCTCGCCCGCAGCGACGTAGCCTAATAGCCCCCAGGCGGTCTGCGAAGGCGTGGGATGGCCCCGTCCACGCCGCCTCGGATCGGCGTAGGAGCCGATGTCCTCGCCGAAGCTCCCGTCCGGGCGCTGCACGGCCGCGAGCCACGCAACGGCACCTCGCATTGCCGGGTGGTCGGATGGAACGCCGCAGGCGGCGAGAGCGGGTAGCGCCGCGCCCGTCCCGTAGACGTGGTTGACCCCCCAGCGGCCGAACCAGGAGCCGTCCGCTTCCTGCTCGGCTAGCAGCCACTCGAGCCCGCGCTCGACTTCGTGCTCGTAGCGGAGTTCCGGGGCCAGCGCCTCGAGTGCGTGCGCGCTCACGTCGGCGGTTGGCTCGTCGGTCACCTTGCCGAAATCGCAAAACGGAAGCTTGTAGAGCCAGTGCGCCTCGTTGTCGACGTCGAACGCGCCCCAGCCGCCGCTGCGCGACTGCATGCCGGCCGTCCATGCGAGTCCTCTGTCGACGGCTGCTGCGCCGACTCCCAGTCCCCGCAAGGCCAAGGCGACGACCGCGGTGTCGTCGACATCGGGGTAGAGGTCGTTCTCGAACTCGAAGGCCCAGCCGCCCGGCGCGAGATCGGGCTTGCGGACGCCCCAGTCACCGCGAACCGTCACCTCCTCGGCGACCAGCCAGTCACCGGCGCGAACGAGCGCGGGGTGCCCGGGCGAGACGCCGGCATCCAGCAACGCGATCACGGCGAGAGCCGTATCCCAAACAGGTGATTGGCAGGCTTCGGGACGGAGGCGGTCGCCGTCGTCGATCGTGAAGCCGCGCCAACCTTCCACGGCCCTCCGAAGCGTCTCGTCCTCGAACCCGTACCCGAGCGCCGCGAGCATGATCATCGACCAGACCCAGGGAGGCTGGATGCCGCCCCACGAGCCGTCGGCCTCCTGGCGGTCGCGCACCCAACGCTCAGCCGTAGCGAGCGCCACCCGCCGGATCGGGCCGGGCCGCGGTGGTGGCTTTGTCCGCCCTGGGCGCGCGCCGATCTCACGCAACTCGATCCAGGCCGGCCGCACCGGCCGAATCGCCTGCACGACCGAGAGCGGCACGACCGTCTGCCGCGCCCAACAGGAAAAGTTGTAGACGGAGAACGGCCCGTCGGGCGGCAGCAGGATCACCTCGGGCGGCATCCGTGCGACCCACTGCCAGGGCCAGTGTCCAAGCAGTGCCAGGAAGCACTTGGTGAAGACGCGCGAGCGGGCGACGCCGCCCTGGCGCCGGATGTAGTCGCGCGCGCGAGAGCCCGGATCGACGCCCGCGAGCTTGAGGGCCGTGTAGGCCTCAACCGTCGTCGAAAGGTCGGGCGGCCCCTCGAACCAGATCGCCCAGGTACCGTCGTCGCGCTGCCGGGCCAGGAGCTCGTTCGCAACCTTGCGGTCGAGCTCCGCCGTGCGCAATCCGAGGAAGTGATGCCAGAAGAGGTGCTGGGCGATCATCGTCGCGTTTGACTCGAGCTCGCCGACCCACCAGCCGTCCGGATGCTGCAGCTCGAGCAGGCGCTCCGCCGCCCGCTCGACGCCTCGGTCGAGGGTCGTGGCGGTTCTGTCCGGTGCCAGTGTCATGTGGCTTGTCGTTTCATACCGATCCGGTCTCGATCCTTTCGCGGGGTTTAGACGGCTGCAGCGACAAAGCCGCTACAGCCTCCAGTCGGCATCGCGAGCGACGCCTCAGACTGCCACCTTAGTTGCCGCACCGGACAACATACGCGCGGCCGTACGGCCGCTTCGCACAGCCCCCTCCATGGTCGGCGGCCAGGGGTCCGCCAACCAGGCGCCCGCGAGCGCAACCTCGTCGCGTCGGGCGGCCGGCCTCCTGAGGCCCGGCCGTACAGCGATCGTGGCCTCGGGCTCCCGGCTCACACGCGACCACAGGACGTCCGCCGCACCCAGTCGCTCGGTCACCTGACCGGCGATCAGCTCGACGAGCTCGCGTCCGCGGATCTCGAGCAACTCCGGGGCAGCGCTCGACACGACAGTCAAATATTGACCTCGGTCCGGCTTGTGCCCGGTCAGGACTCCCCGGTCGAAGATCCAATGGGCGTGGCTGTCGAGCAGCGCAGCCATCGGCTCCCTCAGGATGACCCGGTCGAAGAGCAGATGGACGCTGACGATCGGCGAGTAGCCGAACGACCAATCCTCGGCGACCAGGCGCGAAGCCTCCTCGGGTGGCACTGCCAGGATCACCGCGTCGGCATCGAGCTCGCCGAGGTCCTCGACGCGCGCGCCAGTGCGCACCCGCGCGCCAGCCTGTTCGAGCGCCCGTCCGGCCGCCGCGCCGTGCATCGGCCCGAGCGGCGCCGCCGGCAACACGAGATCGCTGGCGGCGCGGCCCGAGCGGAGCCCGCGGGCAACCGTGAACAACGCGGCCTCGGCCTGCACCTCGTCGGTCCGAAGATTGAGGCCCGGGCGGATGAACACGTCCCAGAACCGCTCGATCGCCGCCTCCGTCTGCCCGTGACGTCGGAGAAACGCGCCGAACGTCTCGCTCTCGCGCGGCGTCAACCGCGGCAGCCGCGCGAGCAGTAGTGCGACACGGAGCCGGTCGGCGAGGGAGAGATGCCGGTAGCGGAGGAGCGAGCTCAGACCGTAGGCGATCTTCGCGGGCCTCCCGCGCTCGTCGATCACGGTCAGCTCGAAGGGCACGCGCCTGACGTCCCCGGCACTGCCGATCCGCTCGAGGAAGTTCAGGTATTCCGCGAAACACCCCAGCGCGATGTGCTGGCCGTTGTCCGGCGGTGGGTCGGGATCTCCGTCCCGCTCGGGCAGGGTCTGCACCTTGCCGCCGAGTGTCGGCCTCGCCTCGAGCAGCGTGACGTCATGCCCGGCGTCGACCAGCTCGAGCGCCGCCGCGAGCCCGGCCAGGCCGCCGCCGACCACGGTCACCCTCATCGCGCGAGCGCGGCTCCCACCACGCGCAGCTTGGCCACCGGCGAGAGCGTCGGGGCACCGCCGAAGACGTCGAACCCGTCGTGCTCGATCCGCTCGAGCGTCGTGCGATAGAGGCCGGCGAAGGTCCCAACGCAGGCGGCGCTCCGCCTATCGAGATAGTCGAGGAGGGTCAGGCCGTCCGCAAGGTGCGCCCGTGCTCGCTGGGCCTGAAAGCTCATCAGCTCGCGCCACTCCGGTGTGCCCCGGCCCGCGGCGATGTCGCTTTCGGCGACCCCGAAGCGCTCCAGCTCGTCCTGCGGGAGATAGACACGGCCCAGACTCCAGTCCTCCGCGACGTCGCGGATGATGTTGATCAGCTGCAGCGCGATCCCGAGCGTCTCCGCCCGAGCGGGCTGATCGGCGCCGTAGACAGGGACGCAGGCACGTCCGACCGCTCCCGCGACCCGGGAGCAATACGCCCGCAGGTCGTCGAAATCGGCGTAGCGATCCTGCTCGGTGTCCTGGACACCGCCGTCGATCAGCGCCGTCAGGGAATCCGCCGGGATCTCGAACCTCTGCCGTGCGTCGGCGAGGGCGACGAGCATCGCGTCCTCGCCGGGCGCCGCGCTGAGCTGCCCGCGCAGCTGTTCCAGACGCGCCCGTTTTTCCTCGTTCGGGAGCAGTCCATCCGCGATGTCGTCCACTCGCCGCGCAAAGGCGTAGATCGCGGCGATGGCCCTGCGCTTCGGCCTCGGGAGCAGCATGATCCCGTACGCGAAGTTCCGTGCGCGCTGGCGGGTGAGCCGCTCGACCTCCGCATAAGCATCTTCGGCGATCACGGGACGAGCGCCCCCATCGCTGTTCGCGCGAGCCGCGCCCGCGATGGCTTCGGGCGGCGGGAGAAAACGTCGAAGTCGGCCCGCTCGAGCGCCTCGATCGCGGCAAGACCTCCGCGTGCGAACGCCGTGACGGCGCGGCCGGTTCGGCCGCCAAGCCTGCGGCCGAGCGGCTCGCCCGAGGCGAGCAAGCGGCGGGCACGGCCGGCCTCGAACTCCTGCAAGCGCCGCAGCGGCTCGTTCGGCCGAGCTAGGTCGCTGACTTCGAAGCGCCGGCGGTCTTCCGCGGGCAGGTACACGCGGCCGAGCGCGAGGTCGCGGGGAACGTCTTGAAGAAAGTTGACGAGCTGAAGTCCTGTGCAAACGTCGTCGCTGAGCGCGACGGCCTCGGCGTCGTCCAAACGGCGCAGGACTCCGAGCACGAGCCGGCCGCAGGGGTCGGCCGAGTGGACGCAATAACCCTTGAGGTCGTCCCACGACTCGTAGTCCGAGATCCGCTGATCCATCCTGTTCGCCTCGATCAGTCGCATGAACGGCTCTCTCGGCAGGTCGAACTCCCGAATCGTCGGCTGCGCCTCAACGAGCACCGCCCAGCTCGCCTGGCCGGCGAACGCGGCGTTCACCTCGCGCTCGAGTTCGTTCAGCGCCGCAAGCGCCCGAGGCCCACCGTCGAGCTCGTCTCCGAGGATGTCGACAAGCCGGGCGTACGCGTAGAGAGCACGGATGTGGGGCCTCAGCTGACGCGGAAACGCAAGCGAGGCGACCGGGAAATTCTCCCCGCGGGCACGCTTCGCGACGGAGGCGACATCGAGCACCGTTAAACCATGGCTGTTTGCGGGCAGCGAGCGCAACTTTCACGCGCTTGGCGCACTTCCGTATCCCACTCGTGCGCTTTTCGCCGTTAGCCTGAAACCGGAGGGTGGCCCGCGGCCGGCCCCGAGCCCGAGGCGGCCGAACCGGACAAGTCCAGGCGGGTTCCGACCGAGATTCCGTTGCGGTCCGCTTCGCCCGCGCCGAGTTCGATGACGACCTTCGCCCCCCGCGCGGCGGAGGTTCGCCACGGCGGAACGCTGCGGGCGACCTTGAGCACCTCACCGGCCCGCGAAACAAAAACGACGTCGATCGGAAAGCGCATGAAGAACGTGTGAATAGACCCCGCAGGCCGGATCATCAAACCCTCACCGGACTCCATCCCCCGTCGCCCGAGCAATCCCCGCATCCGCGTCAAAGCGTTGTCGGCAACCAGGCAGCGCTCGCAAACAATGCGCCCGTCCTCAGTCCTGAGGGAAATGGTCTTCATCACCAGTTCTTCGCCTCGAAGCTCAAAAACCCGGCAACGAAGAAGGGGCCCGACGGAACGTCGCCGTCAGCGCAAGAGTCATCCCTCGTCGAACCCGCGAACCGTCAGATCCGCCATCCAAACGTCGCCCACGGATAACGACCGGCGGCGCGCGGAGGCCGGCTTGGCCGGCCGGGAGCGCAAACCGAGGCCGGCGGCGTCCTCAACATGAGGAGGGGGCTCGTGGGGGAAACCCGGTTTCCCCCACGTTCGGTTTCCCCCATGGGTCAATAGCCAATGTGAATGTGGTCGTAGTGGTTGGCGAGCGGGAAGGACGGCCCGCCGAGGCCGAGCAGCGAGATGACCTGCTTCGGCATCATCCCGGGCGGCAGTAGGAGGACGTCGCGGACGGCGCGCTCGGTGATCCCGCCCGGCTGCTGATGGCCGGTGATCGAAACCCCGCCAACCTCGCTGATGTCTGCGGCCAGGCCGTAGATGTGCGCCGAGATGACTCCGGGGCGCGCGTACAAGCGGTGGCCGCTGATCAGGCAGGAGACGGTTACCTGGCCGAAAGACTCGGCGAGGTACTCGATCGTGGCGAGGACACGGACGTTGACGCGGCCGGACTCGATATCTCCGCGACCGCCAGCGTAGATCGACACGCGGGGGTCGTTGAGGATCCGCGCACCGAGACGAGTCTTCTCGGCGACGAGACCGTCCACGAGCGCCCGCAGGCCAACCGCGCGGTAGTAGTGCGAGAGCGCGACGGCGCGATCGGCGAACGACGTGGTGCTCGAGAGCGAGAACATCGCCGCCCACGGGCTCGCGTTCTGCAGCCCGAGCTGAGACAACTGCGCAGCGATGTTTCGGAGCCCGCCGAGGTTTGCCGGCGCGGCGCCGTTACGGCCTTCTGCGCGCAGGACGCCGAGCATCAGCGCCCAGCTGAGGTGGTTCGCGTGAGCGACGGCCCTGAGCTGCTTCGCGAAGCGGGGCTTGAGCCGAAGCGCCGGAGGCGTCGGGTCTGGCATTGCTCGGTTCAGCCAGACGACGGCCGACGCGGCGCCGTCGAGCTCGGGAGGTGCTGCATGCGGCGCGCTAGCGCCCTTGGGCAAGTGCTGAGCCTGTGTGCCCATCGTGGCTGCGGACCCACCCTGCGAAGCGCCCGCCGAGTTGGCGGGCGTGGCAGCTCGTGTGACCGAACCCGAACGCGTTGCGGCCTGCTGCACCGCTGCCGCGACAGCAGTGGCCGGCGCCGTAGCGGGAGCGGAGGTGGCCGGCGGGACGGCTGGGTCAGGCGTGGAAGCAGAGTTGCCGGAATCGACAGGCGGCGAGCCCGCGATCCCTCCGCCGACGTCATCGGCGACGGGGCTGGTGGTCGCGGGGTCGGTCGTCGAAGGATCGGTAGACGCCGGCGCGGGGGAGCCGGTAGTGGTCGTGCCGTCGGTCGAGGCCACGCCGCTCGCGGCCGAGTCCTCGAGCGTCGAACGAACCTGGTCGCCGGCGGTCGCCGAGAAGGCGGCTCCCGCGACGAAGAGCGCTGCAAATACAAAGGCGATCGCGACGCGGCGGCGTCGCGAGCGCGGGGTCTCGCCTCCGGCCGCTGGCACGGCCGTGTCGGTGGCCTCACTGTCTTCGCGCTCGTCCCACTCGTCCCAGGCGCGGCGGTTGCACAGGCGGCTGATCAAAGAGTTCCGTGGTGGCATTGCCTTTTCGCTCCGTTTTTGTCGGGCGTCGAGGCCGCCACTTCGACGCGGATTCTTTAACTACGAAATCCGCGGGCCGTTACGGACTGACCTGACTATCGACCAACAGTGGTTGGGGCGCTCCCCCGAAGTAGGGAGATTCGCAACCAATCACCAGACCGAGGGATACGCCGCCGGCCAGGCGAGCACGATGATCGCTGCATCTGAGCCACGAGGCGGCGCGGCCACGCCGAGACACTACGGAGGATTTTCCGGCGTGACCGACAATTGCCGCCAAGCTTTTAGGTTGGTTCTTCACCAACACAGCCTTCTCTCTCACGCTTATTTGGCTCGAAATTGGGCGAGCCCTCTGGGGCGCCCGTGCCGCAGCAGAAGGGAGGTGAACTAAATGTTGAAGCTCTTTGCTTTCGCGCAGAGCTGGGCGATGGACGCCGCCGAGTCGCTCAAGAAGCGCGAGGAGGGTCAGACGATGGCCGAGTACGGCGTGGTTCTTGCCGTCATCACGCTGGTCGTGGTCGTCGCGATCACGACGCTCTCCGGTGCCATCAAGGGCGCGATCGACTCCGTCACCGCGATTCTCCCGTAATCGCGAGCTAAGTCCAAGAGAAAAGGGCCCCTCCGCTTTTGGAGGGGCCCGACCCAAACGAAACAAGTGAAAGATCCCGTGAAGAAAAGAATTCAAATCCGCAGCCAGCAGGGCCAGACGATGACCGAATTCGCACTCGTGCTTCCGGTCCTCGCACTGATCCTCTTTGCCGTCATTCAGTTCGGCATCGTCTTCAACAACTACATCACGCTGACGGATGCCACACGCGCCGGCGCCCGCAAGGCGGCCGTGAGTCGCCAGGACTCCAACCGTAATTCGGACGTTGTGACTGCGGTCCGGAGCTCGGCAAGCGGCCTCACCGCCTCCAAGCTCACGGTCCCGGCGCCGAGCTCCACCTGGAACTCCGGCGACGACGTCACCGTCACGGCCTCTTACCCCTACTCGATCAGCCTCCTTGGCCTCGTCGTGAAGTCGGGTCGCCTCTCGAGTACGACAACGGAGCGAGTCGAATGAACGCACGCCTCAACAGCAGCCGAGGACAGGCAACCGTTCTCACCCTGGTTTTTCTGGCCGTCCTGCTCGGGATGGCTGCACTCGTCCTCGACATCGGGTCGTGGTATCGCGCCGACCGCAACACGCAGTCGACCGCCGACTCCGCAGCCCTCGCGGGCGCGCAGGCACTTCCCGACGACACGAGCCAGGCGGCCAGCCTCGCATCGAACTACGCATCCAAGAACGGCGGCGGGCTCGACAGCGTCAACTTCTCCACTTCCTACGGGCCCGACGACACGATCAAGGTCGCGGTCAAGAAAAGTGCGCCCGGAATCTTCTCGAAGCTCTTCGGCGTCAACTCGGTCAACGTCGGCTCCAAAGCGACAGCCCGTACCGCGTTGATCTTGTCGGCGAAGTACGTCGCGCCGATCGTCGTCAAGAAGACTCACCCAAAGCTGCTCGGCACGCCCGGTTGTCCGTGCTTCGGAAAAGAAGGCACCAACACGAATATCACCACGATTCCGCTGAGCCGAAACGGCGCACCGGGCGCCTTCGACCTGCTGAACCTCGACGGATCCCACGGCGGAACGAGCGGAGGAATTCTCGCGAACTGGATGCTGAAGGGCTACGACGGCTACCTCAACATCGGTCAGTACTACAGCGACCCCGGAGCGAAGTGGGACGACAACGCGTTGCATGACGCGCTGAACGCGCGAATCGGCACCACCCTCCTTTTCCCCGTCTACGACGTGATCGTCGGAACCGGCTCGAACGCGCAATACCACGTGATCGGCTGGGTCGGCTTCCACCTCCTCAGCTACGACGCCCGCGGGAGCAGCGGCTCGATCACGGGCTACTTCACCGAAGTGATCTGGACCGGCCTGCAGTCCACAACCGGTTCCGGCCAACCGCCGAACTTCGGCGCGCGGTCAGTGCAGCTCATCAATTAGTCCTCGAACTGAGAAAGACAAGGTGACATGACGTATCGAGCCAGAAATATCGGGATTGCGGTCGCGCTAGCAGTCGCCGCGGCCCTCCTAACCAGCTTCTATGTGACGAACTACAAGCGTCACGTGCAGCGGGGCGAGGACCACGTGACGGTGCTCGTCGCCAAGCGCGACATCCCGGTCGGCACCGCCGGCTCCGACGCCGTGGGCATGCTGTCCACGACGCAGGTGCCCCGGCGTAGCGTCGTACCGGGCTCGATCTCGAGTCCTGACGAGATCAAGAGCCTCGTCGCCTCCCAGGAGACGTTCGCCGGCGAGCAGATCACCACCCAGCGCTTCACCTCGGTCGCCCAGACCGGAGTCGAAGGCCAGCTGAGAGGGAACCTGCGCGCATTCCAGGTCGCAGGCGACCAGAACCAGCTCCTCGCCGGGACCGTCAAGGACAACGACCATGTCGACCTGGTCGCGGCGGTTAGCGTGCACACGAGCGGCGGCGACTTACTCTTCAGCCGGGTCGTTCTACGCGACATCAAGGTGCTCCAGGCCCCGAGCGGCCCCGCACCCGGCAGCAAGATCACGGGCGGCGTGAACCAGACCACCTCCGCGCTGCTTGCGATGACCGACAGCCAGGCCCAGAAGTACCAGTGGATTCTGGCCAACGACTCGTCGTCGACGGGCAACTCCTGGCACCTCGAGCTCAGGCCGGTCACGCACGCAAGCGACAGTCCCGATCACCTCGACAGCGTCAAGACGGTGCTCCGCGACGGCCTCAGCCCGAGCGCGCGCCGCGCCCTCGGAAGGTAGGAGGCCCTCGATGAGCACGCACGAGATGGAACAGACCAACCGAGACAGCGTCCGCGTCTTCGTCAGCGGCGTCTGCGACGGTCTACCCGATCTGCGCGAGGCGCTCGGGAAGCACCCCGAGATCGAGCTGGTCGGCTGGAGCGACAACGTCCTCGAGGGCGCCTCGACGCTGACCGGCGGACACTTGCAGGTCGTGCTGCACGCGACGCGCAGCGCGACTTTGCCGGCCAATGACGTGGCCGCGATTCGCGAGTACACGAAGGCGCCGGTGATCCTGCTCGCCTCCGGAGGCTCTCCGAGCCTTCTCGAAGACGCGCTCGAGGCCGACATCGCCGACGTCATCCTGCTTCCGCAGCTGACCGACAACGTCGTCTTCGCGATCAAGAAGTCCTGTCACGCCGGCCGGAAGCAACAGGCGGCCGGCGGGGGGCGCCAGGGTCGTCTGGTCACGGTGTTCTCGCCCAAGGGCGGCACCGGCAAGACGGTTCTCTCGACGAACATCTCGGCCTCGCTGGCCAAGCACTGGGGCAAGCGAGCGTTGCTGCTCGACCTCGATCTCCAGTTCGGCGACGCCGCGATCATGCTGGGGATCGAGCCTGAGAAGACGATCTACGACCTCGTCACGGCTCCCGGAGAGCTCGATTCCGAGAAGCTCGCCGGCTACACGACCCGTCACGCCTGTGGGCTCGACGTCCTCCCCGCGCCTCTGCGCCCGGAAGACGCCGAGCTCGTGACAGAGGCCAAGCTCGCCCGCCTGCTCGAAGTCGCGCGCGAGTCCTATGACGTGATCATCGTCGACACCTCGCCGTTCTTCCACGGGCCGATGCTGGCCACGCTGGACCGCACGGACGAGCTGCTTCTGCTGACCAGCCTGGACGTACCCACGATCAAGAACGTCCGGCTCTCACTCCAGACACTCGAGCTGCTCTCGTTCCCTCAGGACCGGATCAAGGTCGTGTTGAACCGAGCGAACTCCAAGGTCGGCATGCAGCGCAAGGAGGTCGAGTCGGCGCTCGAGATGAGCGTCCGGCACGAGGTCCCGAGCGACCGGGCCGTCCCGTTGGCGGTCAACCGGGGCAACCCGGCTGTGCTGGCTGACAGCAAGTCGGAGTTCTCGCGCTCGGTGCGCGAGCTCGCCAAATCACTCGTCACCGCGCAGGCGGTCGCCAAGGAGCGGAAGAAGTTCCTGGCGGCCTTGGCGAGGGCCTAAGCATGGGCCTTTCCGACCGCATCAAGAGCAACGGCAACGGTTCGACCGCCGCCGTCGAGCACCCCGGACAGCCGGCGCTCGGCGAGCAGATCGTGGAGCACCGCGCCGCTGCCGACCCCTACGCGGAGCTCAAGACCCAGGTGCACCACGCCTGCATCGCGAAGCTCGGCCCGCAGCTCTTCACCACCCAGTCTGACGAAGAGCTCTCGGAGCGCGTGCTCCGTGCGGTCACCGAGCAGCTTGCGCTCGACCGGACGCCGCTGACCCGCGAGGAGCGGCGGCAGGTCACGCGCGAGATCACCGACGACATCCTCGGCTACGGCCCGCTCGAGCCCTTCCTCCGTGACGACTCCGTCAGCGAAGTCATGGTCAACGGCCCCGATTCGATCTACATCGAGCGGATGGGCAAGATCGAGCGAACCGGAGCGGCTTTCGTCGACGACGCGCACCTGATGCGCATCATCGACAAGATCGTCTCCTCCGTCGGGCGCCGGGTCGACGAGTCCTCGCCGATGGTCGACGCCCGCCTCCCGGACGGCTCGCGTGTGAACGCGATCATCCCGCCGCTCGCGCTTCGCGGTCCGACCCTGACGATCCGGAAGTTCTCGCGCGATCCGTACACGATGGACGACCTGATCAACTTCGGGTCGATCTCGCCGAAGGCGGCCCAGTTCCTCGCCGCCTGTGTCAACGGAAAGCTGAACATCCTGATCTCGGGCGGTACCGGCACCGGTAAGACGACGACCCTGAACGCGATGTCGGCGTACATCTCGAACGCGGAGCGGATCCTCACGATCGAGGACGCTGCGGAGCTCCAGCTCCAGCAGCAGCACGTGATCACGCTCGAAGCTCGCCCGCCGAACATCGAGGGCGAAGGCGAGGTCCGCATCCGCGAGCTCGTGCGCAACTCACTGCGAATGCGCCCCGACCGCATCATCGTCGGCGAGGTCAGAGGCCCCGAGACGCTCGACATGCTCCAGGCCATGAACACCGGCCATGAGGGCTCGCTGACGACGATCCACGCAAACTCCCCGCGTGACGCGCTCTCGCGGCTCGAGACGCTCGTCATGACGGCGGGCGTCGAACTGCCCCATCGCGCGATCCGCGAGCAGATCGCAAGCGCGTTCGACCTGTTGGTCCAGATCACGCGCCTGGTCGACGGCTCGCGGCGCATCACGCACGTCTCCGAAGTGCTCGGTATGGAGTCGGACGTGATCACGCTCCAGGACGTCTTCGTCGCGAAGACCCCCGACGAGGAGCAGGCGAGCTCGACGGGCTCGAGGCTGCTCGGACCGCTCGAGTGCACGGGCTTGAAGCCGCATTTCCTCGAGAAGATGGCCACCAACGGCGTCCTCATGCCGCCTCACTTCTTCAACGAAGACTTGGTCGGCTACGTCGGGAACACCAACGCCTCCTACGGGAGCTTCGAATGATTCTTTCCAGGCTGAAAACTGGCGTTTTCAGCCTGGCGCTAGCTTCACTGCTCGCTTTGCTCGCGACAGCGAGTGGGGCGAGCGCCGGCGTCAGGCTGAACGGCGTCGACTTCGGCGCCTACCCGGCAGTCGGCGCCACGGTCCTCACCTCGGTGCCGTCGACGGTCGCGCCGACGCTGCTCGAGAACGGACGGCCTGTGGTGGGCCTCCGCGCGACCAATCTCGGGCGATCGAAAAACGTCGTGCTCGCCCTCGACACATCAAGGTCGATGGCCGGCAAGCCGCTTGCCGAAGCGGCAGCGGCGGCAACCGCCTTCGTGGCCTCGAAGCCGGCTTCGGATCGAATCGCCCTCGTCACCTTTGGCCAGCACGCCGCGCAGCAGGGCCCGTTCTCGACCGCGACGATCGACTCGGACAACGCACTCCGGACGCTCGCCGTCGGAGCGAACTCGGGCACGGCGCTCTGGGACGCAGTCGATCTCTCCGCCCGTTTGCTGGCAAGCCAGCAGGGAGGCCGCGTGGTCGTTCTGCTCACCGACGGCAACGATGTCGGCAGCCAGGCCTCCGAGAGTGACGCCCTCTTGTCGCTGCACAAAGCAGGTGCAGTCGTCTACCCGATCGCCTTCGGCTCCCATGCCGACTCCACGGGCCTCAAGCTGCTCGCGAGTCAGACCGGAGGTAGCTTCCACGCGGCCGCCACGAGCACGACCCTCAGCGGGATCTACAAGTCGATCGGCCGCGAGCTCCGTCGCACCTGGCGCGTTCGCTACCTGACGACGGGCCGCCCGGGTGACAAGCTCGAGCTGAAGGCCAGCGTCGGCAAGCTCGGCACGGACAGGACGACCGTCACCATTCCCGATCCGTACGGAAGCAGCTCAGCCGCGAACGGCAAGCCGTCTCCGTTGCTGCCGAATGGGATCTACGGAAAAGCCGGCGACGTGCTGTTCACGTTGCTCGTGGCCCTACTCGTGCTCGCGGCCGGGATCCTCGCGGCCTCGACCCTCCGGGGTTCGTGGCTGAAGCGACGCCTGTCCCCGCACGTGGAGCCTTCGCGCGGCCGCGCCGCCAAGCACCGCACCGGCCGCGACCGGCTGGCGATGCTGAGCGGCCTTTTCCGCGTGACTGAGAGCACCTTCGCGCACCGCCGCCAGTGGCGGAACATGCAGCTGCTCCTCGAGCGGGCCGACCTGCCTCTACGCACGGTCGAGTTCACCTGGCTGTTGATCGGCTCAGCTTTCGTCCTTGGCTTGTTCGTTGCGCTCCTCGGTAGAAGCGCGATGGCAATTCTCGCGTCGTTCCTGATCGGAGGGCTCGTCCCTTACCTCTTCGTCTGGACCAAGGCGAGGCGGCGGATGCGCGCCTTCGAGGATCAACTGCCCGACCTGCTGATCACCATGGCCGCCTCACTTAAAGCGGGCCACAGCTTCAAGCAGGGGATCCAGAGCGTCGTCGACGAGGGCCAGGATCCCGCCGCCAAGGAGCTCCGGCGCGTGCTCACCGATACGCAGCTCGGCCGTCCGATGGAGGCAGCGCTCCAAGAAACCGCTGACCGAATCGGCTCGAAGAACTTCTCCTTCGTGATCACGGCCGTGAACATCCAGCGGCAGGTGGGCGGCTCGCTGGCGGGACTGTTCGACATGGTCGCCGACACGGTTCGCGACCGCCAGCAGTTCGCGCGGAAGATCCGCTCGCTGACGGCGATGGGCCGCATGGCGGCCTACGTGCTGATCGGCCTGCCCTTCTTCATCGCAATCTCGATGTCGCTGCTGAATCCGACGTACATGGATCCGCTCTTCCACACGCATACCGGTCACATGCTGATGATGGTCGGTCTGACGATGATGGCGTTCGGGTCCCTTGTCCTCAAAAAAATCGTCTCCTTCAAGGGGTGAACCCGTGCTCTTGATCCTCCTAGCAGTCCTCTTCCTCGCCGGCGCGGCTTACCTCTTCGGCGAGGCCGCAACAGCGCCGGCCCGCGACCGCGAGGTCTCGGTCAAACGCGCCGCCAACTATGGAAAGTTCCGGGCCGCGCTCGGGACCCGCGAGCAGCCGTTCCGCGATCGTGTGATCGAACCGGCGATCGAGCGGCTTGCCAAGCTGGTGCTAAGGATCCATCCGAAGACCAGCGTCGACGGCGTCCGCGGCAAACTGCTCGCTGCCGGCCTTGGTCGCACCATCTCACCGAGCGCCTTCCTAGCAGCAAAGGCAGCCGTCGGGATCGGCGCCGGGTTGGTCGGAATGATCTTCGGCGGCGCACTTTCCGGGGGCATCGGCCTCTTCCTGGGCGCCGCTCTCGGGGCAGTCGGCTTCCTCGCTCCCGATTTCGTGGTCGGCGCGCGTGCCCGAAAGCGCCGCGAGCTGATCCGTGCCCAGCTGCCGGACGCGCTCGACCTGCTCGCAGTCAGCGTCGAGGCCGGGCTCGGCTTCGATGGGGCGATTTCGAAGCTGACCGACCACATGGACGGCCCGCTGACGGAGGAATTCGGCCTGACGTTGAATGAGATCCGGATCGGCGAGTCTCGCCAGGACGCTTTGAAGAAGCTGTCCGAGCGGTGCGACACGCCTGAGGTCTCGGGCTTCAGCCGCGCGATCATCCAGGCCGACCAGCTGGGCATCTCCCTCGGCCGGATCCTGCGTGTGCAGGCAACCGACACGCGACTGCGCCGTCAGGCCGCGGCGGAGGAGAAGGCCATGAAAGCGCCGATCAAGATGCTCTTTCCCACCGTGCTCTTTATCTTCCCGGCGATGTTCCTGGTCATCCTCGGGCCCGCGTTCCTCAACCTCTCGAAGATCTTCTAGGAGTCGACATGACGCCCAAAAAGGACGAGACGCCCGACATCAAGAAGAACGAGTTCGGCACCGGCCTTCGCGCCCAGCTCGAGCGCAAGCGCGATGACAACGAGGCGCCGAGAACCGCCGAAGCTCAACCGAACGTCGAGCTGCGTTTTGAGCTGACTGCGCGGCCTGCCGACTCCGAGCCGTTCACGGTCGTCTCCGACGGGGCGACAGAGGAGCTACGGAAGGAGCTCGCTGCTTCCCGCGCGCGAGAGGAGGAGTTGAAGGCCACCCTCGCCGAGCATCAAGAAGTCTTCGAAGCGGGGCTCGACTCCGAGCAGGGACTCTCCCGCCGGGCGTCCACCCTCGACGAACGCGACGCCAAGCTCGCCGAGTTTCAGGCCGAGCTCGAGGAGCGCGAGCGCAAAGTCCGCGACCAACGCCAGACGATCGAGGCCGAGCACGCGCGCATTGCCGAGCTCCAGGCCGAGCTGGCCGCCGAGCAGCAGCTCTCGGCCGAGAGTCACGAGCAGGCCGAACGGAAGCTGCACGAGCTGAAGAGCTTCGACCGCGACCGCTCCAAACACGCGAGCGAGTTCGAAAAGCAAAGGAAGGCGCTCGCGGAGCGTGAGCGGAAGCTCGCCCGCGCCGAGCAGGAGCTCGAGGCCCGTGATCGCGCCGGGATCGTCAAGCTGGAGGGGCGCGAACGTGCCCTTGCAAAGCGCGAGGACGAGTGTCGGGCCCGCGACAAGGAAGTCTCCGAGCGGGAGCGCAAGTTCGTCTCGCGCGAGGCCGATCTCAAGAAAGAGGGCGCTCGAGTCGCGGCCAAGGACGAGGCGCTCGGCGAGCGCGAAGCCGAGTTGCTCCTCAAACAGGAACGGCTCCGCGGCGAGCTCCAGTCGCTCGAACGCGACTACACGGACAAGAGCAACGTCATCCGGGAGGCAGCTGCACGCTCGGCCGAGCTCGACCAGCGCGAGGTGGAGCTGTCCGCCCGCGAGGCCGAGCTGAACCGCCTCAAGGCGGAGCTCGCTCATGCTCAGCGCGACATGAACTTCGGCGCCGACCTCGAGCAGCGGGCGGCGCAGCTCGAAGAGCGGGAGCACGAGCTCGCGGCCCGAGAGTCCGCGTTGACGAGCCAGGAAGGGCTGACCGAGTCCCAGGCCAAGCGTCAGGAGCGCCGGGAGAAGCGGCTGTCCGGAATGGAGGAGGCGATCCACGAGCGGGTCCGCGAGCTCGACGAGCGCGAGGTCGAAGTCGACCAGCGCGAAGCAGCCCTCCAGGCCGACGTCGACCTCCGCACGGACAAGATCGAGGCGCGCGAGAGCGCCCTGGCCCAGCTCGAAGCGCACCTCACGCAGAAGGAAGCCGAGCTCGCCACCTACGTGGGCAAGGCACAGACGGAGCTCCAGCGCCGCGAGGCCGTCTGGTGGGACAAGCAGCTCGGGCGCGACGAGGCCGGCGCAGAGGCCGTCGAAGTCGACGCTGCTTAGCCCGAACTGCCTTCTAGGTCAAAGCCGAACGACACCTGCCGAGCCGCGCGGACCGCTCTAGCTAGGAGAGCTTGGCGGAACACTGCTCGTCGCCGGGGTGCGATGCTCGCTTCCTGGGGAGGACGCAGGGAGCGTCCATATCAGTGGATATGGACGCGACTGAGGACGGTGCCAGGGGGCGAGCAGCGCGGCCCGGCGGCACAGACTGTGTTTCGTCAAGCTCTCCTAGTAACAGTCTGTTACTAGCCCTGGCGCTATTCTCGCCGCGTGGCGCAGCGCGTTTCTGCCGTCGCTGACCTCCCGGCGCGCCTGGCCACTCGGGAACGGATCCTGGCCGTAGTCACCCGACGATCCGCTGCCGCGGTCACCGCAATTTGGGCCGTCTGGTTGGCCGCTGTGCTCGGCGTCGTGATCGGCGGCGTCGAAGCCGGAGCGATCTCGGACCCTCACCACAGCTGGCCGCACTTTGAAGGCCCGCTCTGGCCCCTCTTCACGTGGGATTTCGGCTGGTATCGAGCCGTCGCCGAGCTCGGCTACCCGCACGGCCACGGCGGCCCGCTCTACGCGTTCTTTCCGCTCTGGCCCCTCCTCCTGCGGGCATCAGGGTCGATTCCCGACTGGGCCGCCGCCTTCGCCGTCGTGGTCGTAGCGAGCGGCCTCGCGTTCCTGGGCGTCGCCGCCTCGAACCCATCCCGACAAGGCCGGCGCTCGGCGCTCGCGCTCGCCTGCTGGCCGGGCTCGTTCATGCTGCTGCTCGCCTACCCGGACGTTCTCGCGCTCGCGGCCGCCGCCTGGGCCGCTGCGCTCGTGCTCCGCGGGAGGCCGTACCTCGCCGGCGCGCTCGGAGCTCTTGCCGCCGTCGCCCGGCCGACGGGCTTCCTGATCGCGATCCCGCTCTTCTTCGTGGCGCGTGGGAAGCTCCCGCGAACCGTCGCAGCCGGTGCTCCGCTGGCCGCCGCCGCCGCCGTGCAGATCTACTTCTGGCGGCGAAGCGGCGATCCGCGCGCGTTCATTCACGCGCAGCAGTTGCCGATCTGGCAGCGGAACGGCCCGAGCCGCCTGTCGAAGTGGCCGGGCCACATCGCGCACGCATTCGATGTCCACGCCGCATTGCTGATCACCGGCGCGGTCGTCGCAGCCGTTCTGATCGCTTTAGCCGCGCGGCGGCTGAACCGCTGGTACGCAGCCGCGCTGGCCTACGCGTTCGTGGTGGGAGCACTCCTCTTCGGCGCCCAGACGACGCAGACGCGCGTCGAGAGCGCCGTTCTCGCGGTCGCGGTCCCCATCGTCGGCCTGCTCTGGTGGCTCGGCCCTCGCTACCGACCCTGGGCGCTCTTCGCTACGGCTGTGATCGCTCTCTCCTTCCTCTCAGGAACGGTGACCAGCTTCTCCCGGCAGGCGCTGTTCGCCTTTCCCGTGTACTGGGCCGTCGCGGACGGGCCCCGCCAGCTGCGGCATCCGCTGGTCGCGGTCGCCGCAGTCGTGGCGAACATCGCCTTCGCGCTCACGCTGGCGAAGTACGCCCCCTAGCTCCGGGCGATGCCTCGTGGACAGCCGACGCCGCCACAGCGGGCAACCGCATACGCGGGTGCGACCAAGTTGACCTAGGCGGGTCATTTGCCCTCGACTGCAGTACTGGCACGATCGAGGCGGGGTCGGAGCACCTCCTATTTCTCTCCCAGGAGGGGTACTCAGCCCCGCTCGCCGCAGACGGGGTTTGTGTGCCACGCTCCGGCCCCACCGCCCTAGCCACGAGCTTCGAGCGCGCGCAAGTCGCTCTTCGGGATCGGCCTCTATGTAACGGCAGCCCGAGGAGCTCGGCGGATGAAATCCGACCGTGGGCCGGCACCGAAGTGC
>JALYLK010000330.1 GCA_030774275.1 Actinomycetota bacterium | reverse complement strand
TGTGCCTCGGCATCGCTCGGCGCGAGTCTGGCGGCCTCTGCGAACTCGCGCTCTGCGGAGACCGACCGTCCGAGCCGCTGCAGCGCCGCGCCGTACAAAAGCTTCGCGTGGACGCCGCCGCCGCGGGAGGCGCGTGCGAGTGCCGCGAACTGCCCAGGCGGCGAACGACGCGCGATCGATGCCGGCACGGCGAAGCTCGGCACGAACGGGGGCCTCCCTGGGGCAAAGCGCGTGTGAAGCAAGCTTTCGGCCTGGACGGCCGCTTCGGTGTCGGGGTCGCCGGCCAGCGCCTGCCGCCAGGCCGCCTGGGCGGCCTGCGTCCGGCCCGAGGCCACCTGTGCCAGCCCCAGATGAAGCAAGACGACCCCACTCCGCGGGTGATTGCGGGCCAGTCGCTCGAGGCGCGTCACGGTTCCGCTCGGCCAGGCTGCCACGGCGGCGCCGACCTGCGCGGGCACCGAGCGATAGCGCTCGAAGATTCGCGCCGCGGCGCGCCTCTTACCGCTCGCGTACAGCTGATTGGCGCGGCGGAGCGCGACAGCCTCCGGATCGGTGCGCACACCTAGGTCGAGCACGAGCGCCGGCGGACGACCGGTCACGCTCGTTGTCGCCTGAGGAACAGCGGCCGCCCCGCCCGTGCTGGTGCGCGTGAATGCAACCGTGCCGACAACCAGCCCCGCTGCGGCGACGGCGGCAAACGCGACAACGACGTACGTACGCGTTCGGGAGCTCACTTTTCGACGATAGCCTGATGCCGGTCGCTATAAATTGGAAAGCAATGAGTTCGTACCGGGAATTCCTCCAGGAGACCAGGGGCCAGATCGAGGAGATCGACGCCGAACGCGCGCGAGAACTCCACGATGCGGAGGCTGCGGTCTTTCTGGACGTCCGCGAGCGGGAGGAGTGGGACGAGGGCCACATTCCGGCCGCCACACACATCCCGCGCGGTTGGCTGGAGTCCCGGATCGAGCAGGCGCTCCCGGACCACTCGCGAGCGATCGTCGCCTACTGCGCGTCCGGCAACCGCTCGACTTTCGCCGCCAGGACACTCGAGGAGCTCGGCTACGAAAACGTCGTCTCGCTCGCGGGCGGGATCAACGACTGGAAGCGGCACGGGTACCCGCTCGAGATCTCGGTTGGGGCGCTCGGCCCCGAGCAGCGCACCCGGTATAGCCGCCATCTGCTGATCCCCGAGGTCGGCGAGGAAGGCCAGCTGAAATTGCTGCAGTCACGGATCCTGCTGATCGGGGCAGGCGGACTCGGCTCGCCGGCGGCGCTCTACCTAGCCGCAGCCGGTGTCGGAACGCTCGGCATCGTCGACGCCGACGTCGTCGACGAGACGAATCTCCAGCGCCAGATCCTGCACTCCACCTCCTCGCTCGGCGAGCCAAAGGTCGAGTCGGCAACTCGCACGATTCGAGAGCTCAACCCCGACGTCGAGGTCATGGCTTACAAGGAGCAGCTGACCTCCGAGAACATCGAGCGGATCCTCTCCGACGGCTGGGACGTGATCGTCGACGGCGCCGACAACTTCCCGACCCGCTACCTCGTCAACGACGCCGCCGTGTGGCACGACATCCCACTCGTGCACGGCTCGATCTTCCGCTTCGAAGGGCAGGCGACGGTCTTCAAGCCACACGAGGGCCCCTGCTACCGCTGCCTGTTCCCCCAGCCGCCGCCGCCGGAGCTGGCGCCAAGCTGCGCCGAGGGCGGCGTGCTCGGCGTCCTGCCGGGCGTGATCGGCTCGTTGCAGGCCAACGAGGCGATCAAGCTCGCGCTCGGAATCGGCGAGCCGCTGATCGGGCGGCTCCTCCTCTTCGACGCGCTCACGACGACCTTCACCGAGGTGGCGCTCCGCCGCGACCCGGACTGCCCGGTCTGCGGCGAGCACCCGACGATCACCGAGTACATCGACTACGTCGAGTTCTGCAGCCCGGTGCGCGCATGAGTGTCGTTCGGATCCCACCCACGCTCCGAAACGAGACA
Source organism: Actinomycetota bacterium (assembly GCA_030774275.1). Taxonomy (GTDB): domain Bacteria; phylum Actinomycetota; class Thermoleophilia; order Gaiellales; family Gaiellaceae; genus 13-2-20CM-68-14. Next base: position 7,987 of record JALYLK010000330.1, on the reverse strand, counting down.
GGCGGCGAGCGCGAGGTAATCGTCGAGGCTGAGACCGTGCGAGACCTTCTCGACGACCTGACCTCCCGCTTCCCGGGCCTTCAAGGCCAGCTCCAATACGCAAACGTCTACGTGGGCGGCGAGGACATCCGCACGCGCGACGGCTACGAGACGCCGGTCGCCGAGAGCGACACGGTGATCTTGTTGCCGGCGATGGCGGGCGGACAGTCCCTCTTTGGCTGAGAGACGGGATCGTCCCTCGTTGCGCGAGGGACTGTCCCTGCAGGCAGCCCGCAGCCTGCTCGATCTAGTCGGCAACACCCCCCTCGTCGAGCTTCGACGGCTCTCGCCCAAGCCGGAGGTGCGGCTCTACGCGAAGCTCGAGGGCCAGAACCCGACCGGCTCGATCAAGGACCGCATCGCGCTCGCGATGGTCGAGGACGCCGAGGCGCGCGGCGAGCTCGAGCCGGGGCGGGAGCTGCTCGAGCCGACGAGCGGCAATACCGGGATCGCGCTCGCGCTCGTCGCCAAGCTGAAGGGCTATCGCCTGACCTGCGTGATGCCGGAGAACGTGACCGAGGAGCGCCGGCGCCTACTCCGCCTGTACGGCGCGGAGATCGTCGAGTCCCCCGGCTCCGAAGGCTCGAACGGCGCCGTCCGCCTTGCCCAGGAGCTGGCGGCGAAGGAGCCGCACTACTTCATGCCCTTCCAGTACGGCAACCCCGCCAATCCTCAGGCGCACTACGACGGCACAGGAGCGGAGATCGTCGACGCGCTCGAGCGCGTCGACGTCCTCGTCGCGGGCCTGGGCACCGGCGGGACCTTGATGGGTGCCGGCGCCCGTCTCCGCGAGAGCTTTCCGGACGTCGTCATCGCCGCTGCCGAACCGCTGCCCGGCGATCCCGTCATGGGCCTGCGCTCCCTCGAGGACGGCTACGTGCCGCCGATCCTCGACGTCTCGAAGCTCGACCGGAAGCTGCTCGTCACGAACGCTGACGCGGTCGCCGGCGTGCGGGCGCTGCTCGACAGGGAAGGCGTGTTCGCAGGAGTGTCGGCGGGCGCGGTCGTCCACGTCGCACGCCAGCTCGCGGAGGAGCTCGACGAAGGCGTCGTCGTCTCGATCCTCGCCGACGCGGGCTGGAAGTACCTCTCCGCCCCGTTCTGGGACGCCGAGGACATCGAAGCGGAGATGGAGTCCGACCTCTGGTGGTGATCGGCGACGAGGTCCGCGCGGCGCTCGAGCAACACGCGCAAGCCGAGGCGCCGAACGAGGCCTGCGGCGTGGTCGTCCTGCGGGACGGCCGGGCCGAGCGCTACGAGCCGGGGCGCAATCGCGCCGGCTCTCCCTACCGCTTCGAGCTCGACGTCGATCCCGAGGTCTGGTTCCTCGAGGACGAAGGCAACGAGCTCGCGGTCTTCCACTCTCACCTCTCGTCGCCGGCGCGCCCCTCGCGGACAGACGTGGAGAACATCGGCCTCTGGGAAGGCCGGCCGTACTTGATCCTGTCGCTCGGAACCGGGGAGCTCGCGGCCTTCACGATCGAAGGTGGCCGCATCTCGAAGCTCGACCTCAACTGACGCGGCTCAGCCTTCGGCCGCGGCCCGTTCCTGCTGCTCGTCCTGGTCGAGTGCGGGCGGCTCGACGAATTGAACCTCCAGCTTCTCGATCCGCGAGCCCTCGGTCTCAATCACCCGGAAGCGAAGCCCGTTGTACTCGACCTCGTCGCCCGCCGCGGCTGCCCGGCCCAGCAGGCCGAAGACGAAGCCCGCGACGGTGTGGTAATCCTCGATCGGCAGCTCGGTCCCGAACTTCTCGTTGAAGTCGTCGATCGGGAAGGTGCCGTCGATCCGCACTGTCTTCTCGTCGACGTGCTCGATCGACTCGTCGGGAAGGTCGAACTCGTCCTCGATCTCGCCGACGATTTCCTCGAGCAGGTCCTCGAGCGTGACAACCCCGGCCATCGTCCCGTACTCGTCGACGACGACGGCCATGTGGAAGTTGGTTCGCCGGAAGTCCCCGAGCAGCGCGGCCAGGTCCTTGGTCTCGGGGACGATGTACGCCGGCCGCAGCAGCTCTTCGATCCGAACGTTCGCGAAACCCTGGTCGTTGAGCGCGGAGAAGAGGTCGCGCACGTGGAGAATCCCGACGATGTCGTCGAGCGTCTCCCGGTAGACCGGGTAGCGCGTGTACGGCGACTCGATCACCGCTGCGAGAGATTCCTCCGGCGGCAGGTCGATCGAGAGCGCGACGACCTCCGGGCGCGGCACCATCACGTCCGCGACTTCCTTGTCGGCGAAGTCGAAAACCTTGTAGAGCATCTCCTGCTCTTCCCGCTCGATCTGACCGTACTCGGTGGCCCGGCCCAGCAGCATCCGCAGCTCGGCCTCCGAGAGCACCTCCCGCTCGTCGCCCGGCGAGTCGAGGCCGAGCAAACGCAGGATCACCTCGGTCGAACGCTGGAGAAACCAGATCAGCGGGTAGGCCAGAACGAAGAACCCGCGCACCGCAGTCGAGACCGCAAGCGCAATCCGCTCGGGATACCGCAGCGCCACCGCCTTCGGCACGAGCTCGCCGATTACCACGTGCAGGTACGTGATGATCAGGAACGCGATCACCACTGCGAGCACGGTCGCGACCACCGGGTCGAGCGCATGCGCCAGGGCTTGCTCGCCGAGGGCACCGATACCCAGGCTCGTCAGTGTGACCCCGAGCTGCATGGCAGCGATGAAGCGCGGCGGGTCAGCGACGATGCGCTGGACAGCGCGGGCGCGCCTGTTGCCCTCCTCGGCCAGCTCCTGAATCCTCGTCCGCCGCGCCGTCACGAGCGCGTACTCGCCCGCGACGAAGAAAGCGTTCAGCAAGATCAGCGCCGCAACGCCGAGGAGCTCTAGGAAAAGGGTCACGTTCCGGCCGCCGCCGGCGTGGGACTCAGTGGGTCGTCGTCCAAGGGCTTCGCTGAGTGTAGCGGTGGCTCCTGCCGGCATAAGCGAACGCCTGTTCGTATACTTGGGAGATGGGTGTCGAGTACCGCGAAGAGCCCTGCAAGAGCGCGTTGAACCGGGTCAAGGGGATGATGTTCGACTGGTCGCTCAACCCGTACATGGGCTGTGTGCACCGCTGCACGTTCTGCTACGTCCGGGCCTTCGAGCGTCGCGCCGACCGGCCCTCCGACGACCGCTACGGCCAGTCGATCAGGGTGAAGGTCAATGTCGCGGAGGTCTTGCGACGCGAGCTCTCGCGCGCCTCCTGGGAGCACGAGACGATCGCGATCGGCGCAGCGACCGACCCGTATCAGCCGGCGGAAGGGCATTACCGGCTGACGCGAGGATGTCTCGAAGCGCTGGCCGAGGCCCACAACTCGTTCAGCATCATCACGCGCGGTCCGATGATCGTCCGCGACGTCGATGTCCTCACCGAGGCGGCGAAGCGGGCGACCGTGTCGGTCACCTTCTCGATCCCGACGCTGGACGAAGACGTCTGGCGGAAGACCGAGCCGTCGACCGCGCATCCGCGACAGCGCCTCCGGGCGTTGAAGACCCTCGTCGATGCCGGCGTCCGCGCTTCGGTGGGAATGGCGCCCATCCTGCCGGGCATCTCGGACGGGCCGGAGCAGCTCGCGGAGGTCGTGCGCGCCGCCCGTGAGGCCGGCGCTTGCGGGGTCTGGGCGAACCTGCTCTTCCTCCGTCCGGGGACGCGAGAGCATTTCCTCGAGAACCTGGCGCGCGACTGGCCCGAGGAGCTCGACCGCTACGAGCGGCTGTACCGGCGCCGGGCTTACCTCGGCAAAGAGCAGACGCAGCCGCTCCGGGAACGGGTCGGCGAGCTTGCCAGGGAGTACGGAGTGCGAGACCGCCGCCGCGTCCGCCTGGAACCTGAGCCGCCCGTTGTCGCGGAGCAGCTCGCCCTCGCCGTCTAACCGCCTTCCGATTTCGCACATACAATCCGCCAAGCCGTGGTGGAAAACGGGCAGGGACGCAAGGAGATCACGTGTTTGATCGTGGACGACCATGAGGTCGTGCGCGAAGGCCTGCGCCTCTCGCTCTCGCGCGCGCCTCACATTCGCGTGGTCGGTGAGGCCTCCGACGGCGCCACCGCGGTCGCGCTCGCCGAGCGTCGCAAGCCTGACGTAGTGATCATGGACGTCCGTATGCCCGGCATGGACGGCCTCGAGGCGACGAAGATCCTGACCGAGAAGGTGCCGGAGACGGCGGTTCTGATCTTCACCGCCTACAGCGAGCGCAGTCTGCTCGGGCGCGGCCTCGAGTCGGGCGCCAAGGGTTACATCCTCAAGGAGGCGCCGCACCAGACTCTGCTGAAGGCGATCGACAAGGTGGTCGCCGGTGACGGCTTCGTCGACCCGGCGCTGATGCCCGCGTTCCTCGGCGACGCGCGCGACGAGATGCTCACCGGCCGCGAGCGCGAGATCCTGCAGCTGCTCGCCGACGGCATGTCGAACGCGGACGTCGCCGCGCGGCTCTTCATCAGTCAGGAGACCGTCAAGAGCCACGTGCGGCACATCCTCACGAAGCTCGAGGCGGACACGCGGACGCACGCAGTTGCGATTGCGCTTCGCGACGCGATTATCGACTGAGGCCTCGCACGTTTGAGCACCCCTCGCGGCCCAGTCGGCATCCCGGGCCGTCTCAACCCGGCGAAGGGATGATTCACCCCTGAAGGTTCTGCGTCCAATCATCAGGGCGGCGCCGGCCGTCGTCGCCTGCGCGATCATCGCGGCCGTCGGGTTTGCGACCGGAGTCACCTGGCTTGGGTGGATTGGCGTCGCCGGTGTCGTCGCAGTCATCGGCGCGGTCGGTTTCTCGCAGGTTCTGTTCGCCGAGCGACGGCGCCACAAGGTCGCGGAGGGCGAACTCGTCGCGCACGCGAGCTTTCTCGAATCGCTCGTGGAGTCGATGGGAACGATCGCGCAGACGCGCGAGGCAGTGGAGATCCTCGAGCAGACGCGCCGCGAGGCCGAGCGGATCTTCCGGGCGCGGGCGCAGATCCTGCCGGCGGGCGCGAAGCCAGAGACGTCGCCGCCCGACCGCTCGGTGCTCTTTCCGCTGCGCGTCCACGGCGAGGAGATCGCGTCGCTGCGCCTGGTCCGCAACCGCCCCTTCGACCGCGGAGACGTCGCCCGCGCGACGGTGCTCGCGGACTTTGCCGCCCGCGCGACGGAGAACGCGCGCCTGCTCGCGGAGGCGAAGGTCCGCGAGGAACAGCGTGCGCGCCTCTCCGACCAGCTCGTCACCGCCGAACAGGACGAACGCCGGCGGCTCGCGCTCTTCCTGCACGACGGCCCGGTGCAGTCGATGTCCGGGATCGGATTGATGCTCGACGCCGCGATCGGCTCGATCGACTCGGAACGGCTCGACGACGCGCGGCGCGTACTGGCCTCCGCGCTCGAGCGCCATCGGGAAACGATCCGCTCGCTGCGCGAGCTCTCCTTCAACATCGAGCCCGTCGTCCTGCGGGACCAGGGGTTCGCCGCGGCCGTCAGCGGGTTCGCCGACCAGATCGGGCTCTCGAACCAGATTCAGTTCGACCTGGACCTTGGGGCGGCCGACAGCCTGGCGGAGAAAGTGCAAGTGGGGCTCTACCAGATCATCCGCGAGGCGGTCACGCAGGCGATCCGTCGTGGGCCTCCGACGCGGATCTCGATCCGGGTCGAGCAGCTCGACGGCGAGATCGCCACCGAGATCTCCGACGACGGCAGCGGGGAGCGCCGTCGAAGGAGCTTCGAGGCAATCGAGGAGCGCGCACGAGCACTCAATGGACGCATGACCGTGGGCGCCGGCGCCAACGGCGGCACGGCCGTGCGCGTCCTTCTGCCGCGCTATGCGGCGGAGGGCGAAGGCTCCGATGACTAAGATCGCGGCCGCGAATGAGCGCGAACGGCTATCTCCTCTTCATCTCGAAGCCGTCCGGCTACGAGCTTCGCTCGCGCGACGGCGTCTTGCCAGGCGTCGGTGACGAGATCGAGGAGGACGGCACGCGGCTGCGGGTCTCGAAAATCGCTCCGTCGCCCCTCCCCGGCGACCGGCGCCCCTGCGCGTACCTTCAGCCCGTCAGCTAGCGATTTCCTCTGCGGCAGCAAGTCCGAGCACGAGCGCAGCTGCCAGCCCGCTCGCGTAGCCGCCGGTCGACCAGCCGCCCACGTCGACCCCGGCCGCAAAGAGCCCTGCGATCGGAGCCCCGTCTTTGCCGAGAACCCGGGCGCGCTCGTCGACCGCGAGGCCGCCGATCGTGTGCGTGACCGCAGCCGCGACGTGAACGGCAAGGCTGCCGTCGGCCCCCGGCTCGACGGTCGCTCCCGCTGACCGAGCGCGCTCGATCGCGTCGCCGATCGTTCCGTAAGTCGTCTGCCGGCCCAGCTCGTCGCGGGCGACGATGTACCAGGCCTGGCCTCCCCGGGCGGCGATTTCCTGGACGAGGCGGTTCTCCGACCAATCGTCAGGGTCAGTGGGGATCGCGAGCCCCGCCTCGTCGACGACGCTGGCGAAGCGTCCGTACAGCTGAGCGTGGTCGACGAACTCGGCCTCGCCCCACTCGGCGGGCGGCGCCGGCATCGCGCGGCCATAGAACTCGTCCATTCCGCTCGTGGCGGCCGCGCCGCTGGCGACCCCGACGTCGAGGCCGTCTCCGTCGCTCCAGGGATTGGAGCGGAGGGCGAGACCGCGCTCGCGCGCGAAGCGGACCGGAAAGCCGCCGGTCGCAAGTACGACGTGCTCGTCGGGTCGTGTCCGGGGGTCTGGCACCAGGCCACGTCCCAACTGGACGTCGCCGGCTGCCCGGACGAGCACCTCCGTCAGGCCGCGAGTGTCGAAACGCCGGCCCACTGTGCGCGGATTTCGGGTCCTGGCCTCGAGTACGGGAGCGCCGAGCGATTCCAGCCAGTCGAGCGCGTCGTCGAGCCGTTCGACGATCTGGCGTTGAAGCCGCGGATCGCCGTCCGGGCACTCCCGCCTGAAATCATCCAGCGAGCGGTAGCGCCAGACGACGCCGCTCGAGAGCAGCATCGAGCCGCCCGGCCGGTCACCTTTCTCCAGCACCGTCGGCGTGGCACCAAGCTCACGGGCGCGAGCGGCCGCGCATAGCCCGGCCATGCCCGCGCCCGCGACTACCAACTACGTTAGGGAGAACGTCGCCTTGTGCTCCACGTACTCGATCCGGACCCGCTCCGGGCCCCAGAGGAAGACCGCGTACGTGTTCGGAGCGTCGACGACGTCGTCGATCTCGACGCCCAGCTCCTCGGCCTCCGAGATGTGCTCGTCCGCCGAATCGACGAGCACCGCGAGATGGTTCAGCAGTGGCCGCTCCGGCTGACCCGGATCACCTTCGTGAAGCTCCACGAAGGCGCCGCCCACCTCGACCCGCGGTTGCTCCGAGGGCCCTGGAGGCGAATAGCGGAACCCGAGGCGCTCGTAGGCGCGCGCCGTCGCGATCGGGTCGGGCGAGAAGAGCGCGGCGTGGTCGAGGTCGTATTCGACGTCGGTTCGACCCTCCACGAGGCCGAGACGGAGGCCCTCACGCACGTCGAAATACGCCTCGCCATCGCGCGGCTGCTCGACCTCGAGGTTCTCGGGCAGTTCCCCGATCGCCGCCCGCAGGTCGGAAACGCGAAGGGCGATGTGCTTGAGCGCGCCCCGCTCGCGCGGACCTTCCGCCTCGAACAGGGTCAGCTTGCCCCGGCGGGCATCCGAGCCGACGAGCGTGAACTTGTCAGTCCGCTCGATCACGTGCATGCCGAGATAAGCGGTGACGAAGTCCGCTATCGGATCGCGCTCTGCGACCCAGAGCGCTACGTGGTCGAGCGTCCGCGGCCTCACCGCGGCAGGATAACCACGCGCAGGTAGGTGACCGAGAGCATTCGCTCAGCGGCTCTTCCGGGCCAACGCCAACTGAAGCTGCGCCTTGTAACGCGTTAACTAGGAGGGTCTAGCCCTCGAGCGGCGGGTTCTGCACGTCGTGCTTGGTGGCGTACTCGTTCGTCAGTTGGTTGACGACGTC
>JALYLK010000329.1 GCA_030774275.1 Actinomycetota bacterium | reverse complement strand
CGAAGACGCCATTCTCGACGAACGGATCCTCGGCGATGATCCGTCTGGCCTCGTCGGCACTGACGCCTTCCAGCAGGCTCATCGAGCCCGAGTTGTCGCCGAAGGGGCCGCCCATCACGAACGTTCCTTTGTCGATGAGCGCATCGATGAACTCGGCGTGTGCGTCCCAGCCGGGCTGCTCGCGCACGCCGCCGCTTGTCCACGTCGGCCCGGCTTTCCAGACGACGACTACTCGCATCGGCAGGGCGTCAGCTTACGCGCGCGAGGTGTTATTTGAGGATGCGGTAGCGAAGATGCGTCACAAGGGGCGACTCGAGGACTCCAGTCAGCTCGAAGCCCGGCAATTTAGGGCCGACGCCGTCGAAAAGCCGCGCTCCGTCGCCCAGCAGCACCGGGGCGAGGTGAATCTGCAGCTCGTCGACCAGGCCGGCGTTGATGCACTGGTCGATCGCGTTCGCGCCGCCCGCGATCGAGACATCCTTTTCGGCCGCTGCGGCTCGCGCGTCCTCGACCGCGCTCTCGACACCTTCGGTGACGAAGGTGAAGGTGGTTCCGCCCTTCATGGTCAGCGGTTCGCGGACGTGCTGGGTCAGGACGAACACCGGGATGTGGAAGGGGGGCTCGTCGCCCCACCAACCCTCGGCATTGACGTCGTCGTCCCAGGGACCCTCTCCGCCGCTGAACATCCGGCGGCCCATCACGACGGCGCCGGTCGCGCGCAGCGATTCAGCGATGAGCTCGTCGTCAGGGCCGGTCTCCCCGCCGGGGAGGCCGTGGGGTTCGCGAAAGCTCTTCAAGCGAAACGCCCACTCGTGCAACTGATCGCCTCCCTCGCCAAGCGGCTTCTCGAGGCTCGGGTACGGCCCGGCGACGTAGCCGTCGAGCGACATCGAGATCTCAGCAAAGACTTTGCCCATGTCTCCCCCTTACGAGATTTCGGCGACGGGAGCGCCGTGAGCAGTTTCGCCGGCCGGATGCTCCGCGGGGCGAAGCCGGGTCCCCCCGATCACAGCGGCCGCGGCCGCGAAGGCAGCGCCGACGAGGAAGGCGAGGTGGTACCCGCCGGTGAGAGCGTTGAGCTCGCTTGCCCCACCCAGGCGGAGAGTGTGCGTGCGCGAGGCGGCGATGCTGGCGAGGACCGCGAGCCCGAGCGCGCCGCCCATCATGAACGAGGTGTTGACGAGGCCGGAGGCGAGCCCGGCATCCTTCGGCTCGACATCGCTCATCGCAGCGAGCAGAACGGGGTTGAACGCCATGCCGGCGCCGACTCCTAGCAGGATCATGCTCGGGAGTACGTCGACGACGAACGTTCCGTCGACGGGCGCCCGGGCGAAGAGTGCCAAGCCGGCTGAGGCGAGCAGGAGCCCGACCGCGAGGGGCTTCCTGAACCCAAAGCGCATGACCAGCTTCGCGGACAGCCCGATCGAGAACGCGCCCATGATCAGGTTCGAAGGTAGGAAAGCCAAGCCGACCTTGAGCGGTTTGTACCCGAGCACCTGCTGCAGGTAGAGCGCCGAGAGGAAGAACCAGGCGAACATCGATGCGGCCCAGAGGACGCCAACCAGGTTGGAGATCCTGATGTTGCGCAATTTGAAAAGCCCCAGCGGCACGAGCGGCGAGGGAACCCGCGACTCGATGACGATGAAGAGCGCCAGGAGCGCCACGGCTCCGCCGAGGAGTCCGATCGTCTCTGCCGACGTCCAGCCGTTCTGATTTCCGTTCACGATCGCGTAGACCGCAAGCATCAGCGCGACTGTCACGGTCACCGCGCCGGCGACGTCAAGCCGTCCGGACATCCCCTGGCCGCGCTCGCTGGGCAGCAGCCGCAGCGAGAGCACGCAGACGAGCACACCGATCGGAACGTTGACGAGGAAGATCCAGTGCCAGTTGATCAGGCCGGTCAGGACTCCCCCAAGCACGACGCCGATGCTGCCGCCGCCGGCAGCGACGAAGCCGAAGACGCCCATCGCTTTCGCTCGGTCGGCCGGCTCCGTGAACAACGTCATCATCAGGGAGAGCGAAACCGCCGACGCGACGGCGCCGCCAACCCCTTGCACAGTGCGCGCCGTGACCAGCATCCACTGCGTCGTCGAGAGGCCGCAGGCGAGCGAGGCGAGCGTGAAGAGGGCTATTCCGCCCAGGAACAGCCGCCGGTGGCCGTAGAGATCGCCGAGACGGCCGCCGA
>JALYLK010000328.1 GCA_030774275.1 Actinomycetota bacterium | reverse complement strand
ATCGAGGAGGAGGCTCTCTTCCGCCTCTGCGACCTGATCGTCGACCGCGACACCGCGGGCGCGCTGACGTTCATCGAGGAGCTCTCCGAGCAGGGCCAGGACCTCGGCCGGCTCGTCACCGACCTGCTCGAGCATTTGCGCCACGTGCTGCTCGTCCAGCACATGGGCCATGTACCGGACTCGCTGCCCGTGACCGAGGAGGTGCGCGAGCGGCTCCACGAGCAGGCGAACCAGCTCGGCGAGGCGACCGTGCTGCGCCTCTGCGACCTACTGGCCGTGGCCGTGGAGGACATGCGGCAGGGTGCCGACCCGCGTCTGCCGCTCGAGCTCGCGCTCGTGAAGGTGACGCGGCCTGCCGCCGACCTGTCCCGCGAGGGGACGGCCTACCGGCTCGAGCAGCTCGAGGAACGTGGCCCTTCGGGTCCGGTCCCCGGGTCTGGCACCGGGACGAGTCCGGCGGAGACACCACCGGAGCAGGCACCCCCTCGCGAGCCGCCGTCGGTCGACCTCGAGCAGCTACAGGAGGCCTGGCAGCGGGCCGTCCTGCCGGCGGTGGAGGAGAAGTCGATTCCGACCGCGTCCGTCTTGCGCGAGGCTCATCCGGCAGGCCTTGCCGGCGACACGCTTACGCTCGAGTTTCCCCGTAACGCCGCATTTCACCGCCAGCTCGCCGAAGAGCCGAAGAACGCCACCCTGCTCGCCGACGCGCTCTACGAGGTGACCGGGCGGCGCCTGGCGCTGTCGTTCGAGCTCGGCGCGAACGGCGGTGACGGCGAGCCCGCCGAGGAGGAGCCCGCCGGCGAGGACGATCTCGTTTCGCTGATCAAGGAGACATTCGACGCCAGGGAGGTCGAGGAATAACCATGGCGATGGACTTCGAGAAGCTGATGAAACAGGCGCAACAGATGCAGGAGCAGGTGGCGAAGGCACAGGAAGAGCTGGCCAGCGAGACGGTCCAGGCCTCCGCCGGCGGTGGCATGGTCACGGTGAAGGCGACGGGCGCGCTCGAGATCACGGAGATCAAGATTTCCCCCGAGGCGATCGATCCCGACGACCCGGAGCTGCTCGCCGACATGGTGCTCGCCGCGGTCAACGAGGCTCTTCGCTCAGCCCAGCAGCTCGTTGAGACGAAGCTCGGCGGCGCAATGGGCGGCATGCAGGGGCTCGGGCTCCCCGGACTGTAGGCGATGGCTGTCCCCGAACTCCTCCGCAGGAGCCCGCTGTTTGCCGGATTCGACGACGAGACGCTCGAGCGGCTCGCCGGGCCTTTCTCGGAGGTGAAGTTCCCGGCCGACCAGGTCCTGATCGAGGCACGGACACCTGGTGCGGGACTGTTCGTGATCTGCGACGGAACGGTTGCCGTCGAAGTGCAGGGCTTGCATCGCGACCTCGGGCCTGGCGACGTGATCGGCGAGATCTCGCTCCTCGAGGACGACGGGCTGCGCCGAGCGCGGGTCGTCGCGAAGACGCCTGTGACCTGCCTTGCGCTGAGCCGCGACGACTTCGACCGGATGCTGTCCGAGGAACCTCGGCTTGCCGAGGGGATGCAGCAACTCGCGCAGGAACGGCTTGCCGAGCTCGACGGCTCCGGCTGACGCCGGGACCGGGGCGACCAGTGGCATAGGCAGAATTGGCCGGTGGTCTCACCGGCGATCGACAACCTCGTTGCACAACTGACGCGCCTGCCCGGCGTTGGCACCCGCACTGCGCACAGGCTGGCGTTCCACCTGCTCAGGACGCCGAAGGACGAGGCGCTCGCGCTCGCTGCCGCGGTGCAGGAGGTGAAGGAGCGCGTCCGCTTCTGCAAGGAGTGCGGGAACCTGACCGAGGAGGAGCTCTGCTCGATCTGCGAGGACTCTCGGCGCGACCGCACGATAGTTTGTGTCGTCGAGCAGCCGGTCGATCTCGTCTCGGTCGAGCGAACCCACGAATACCGGGGGCTTTACCACGTGCTCGGCGGCTCACTCTCGCCGCTCGACGGCGTCGAGCCCGAGCACCTGCGAATCGACGAGCTACTCGGGCGGGTGGAGCGGAACGGGATCGAGGAGGTCGTGCTCGCGACGAACCCGAACATGACCGGCGAGGCGACCGCAGCCTTCCTCGCCGACCGCCTGCGCGGGCGTGTGCGCGTGACGCGGCTCGCGAGCGGGCTCCCCGTCGGCGGCGACCTCGAGTACGCCGACGAGGTGACGCTCGGCCGGGCTCTGTCCGGCCGTCGCGAGATGTGAATTGCAAGGTGGTCGCACCTTCATTCGGGTTTAGACGGCCGGTGGGGCAAAGCCGCCCCGGCCTTTAGGTCGGCGCCGCAAGCGGCGCCTTGCGGCCGTCGCGAGATGTAGAGCTAGACCAGGGCGGAGTCGTAGACCACGACGTCTGCCACTGCCTCGTCGATCGCGGCAAGCGCGGCCTCGTCGAGCTCGATCCCGGATGCCGAAGCGTTG
>JALYLK010000327.1 GCA_030774275.1 Actinomycetota bacterium | reverse complement strand
CGGCTCGAGCACGATCGCGTGTGCGCCGTGGAGCCGGCGGAGCGCCGTTTGCACGTCGTCTCCTAGCTCGTCCCGCAACTCGGCGAACGCCGGCGCCCGCCCGAGCTCGACGAACCGCCGGTAGACGTGGTTGCGGATCCGGACGTCGCCGTCGTCCATCAGCTCGCGACCCGGCTCCGCGAGGCGTGTCCCGGTGCCAGGCGTGGGGACACGTCTGAACTGGATAAAACGCCCGCAATCGGGTGCTTTCGCGGCGAAGCTTCGGACGTGTCCGCAGTTCGTTTTGGTGCCAGGCACCAGGACACGCCCGGTGGGGACAGGTGGCTAATGGCGGAAGTGCCTGCGGCCCGTGAAGACCATCGTCGCGCCCGCCTGTTCGACTGCGGCGATCACTTCTTCGTCGCGCTTCGAGCCGCCTGGTTGGATGAAGGCTGAGACGCCGGCACGAAGCGCCAGCTCAGGCCCGTCTGCGAACGGGAAGAAGGCGTCCGAGGCCAGCACCGAGTCGGCGAGGCCATGGCCGTGCTCGCGCGCCTTCTCGAGCGCGATCCGCACCGAGTCGACGCGGCTCATCTGGCCGGCTCCGATCCCGAGTGTCTGCAGGTCGCGCGCCAGCACGATCGCGTTCGAGGTCACGTGCTTACAAACGCGCCAGGCGAACAGGAGGTCGCCCCACAGCGTCTCGCTCGCCGAGCCACAGACAACCTCCATCCCGGCGCGGTCCTCGACGTCCCAGTCCCGATCCTGGACGAGCAGGCCGCCGAGCACGCGCTTGAAGTCCAACTCACCAGGAGCGTCGCGACGCCGCTCGCGGTCGACGAGAATTCGCGTCGCCGGCTTCTGCATCAGCGTCTCGAGCGCCCCCTCCTCGTAGCCGGGCGCAAACAGCACTTCGACGAACTGCTTCACGAGCAGGTCGCCGAGCTCATCGGAGACCGCCCTGTTCAACACGACGACGCCGCCGTAAGCAGAAACCGGATCGCCCCCCAAAGCGCGTTCGTAAGCGTGCTCGATCGACCCGGCGACCGCGACCCCGCAGGGATTCGCATGCTTGACGATCACACAGGCGGGAAGCTCGAATTCGCGCAGGCAAAGCCGCGCCCCGTTCAGGTCGTTGAGGTTGTTGTACGAGAGCTCGCGCCCGTGCAGCTGCTCGACCCGCGAGAGGAGGTGCCGCCTGGCACCGATCTCGGCGTAGTAGGCAGCGCGCTGGTGCGGGTTCTCGCCGTAGGAGAGATCGAGCTCCTTCTCGAAGGCCGGGATCAGCCGATCCGGGAACGTGTCCCGGTCCATGAACCAGGCCGCGATCGAGGCCTCGTAGGCGGCGGTGACCGAGAACGCTTCGACCGCCAGATCGCGCCGCGTGTCGAGCGAGAGCTCGCCGTCGCGCCGCAGCTCCTCGAGCACGCGCTCGTACTGAGGCCCGCGGCAGACAGGCGCGACGTGGGCAAAGTTCTTCGCGGCCGCGCGCAACATCGCCGGCCCGCCGATGTCGATCACCTCGACTGCGTCCTCCTCGCGCACCCCGTGGCGCGCAACGGTCTCGCGGAACGGATAGAGGTTGACGCAAACGAGGTCGAACGGTTCGATCTCGTGCTCCTCGAGCGCCGAGAGGTCGTCTGGCTGGTCGCGCCGGGCCAGGATTGCGGCGTGGATCCGCGGGTGGAGCGTCTTGACCCGGCCGCCCAGCATTTCCGGCACCTGCGTGACCTCCTCGATCCTGGTCGTGGCGATCCCCATCTCTTCGAGGTACGCGCTCGTGCCGCCGCTGGAGACGATCTCGACGCCGAGGTCGGCCAATCCCTGCGCGAACTCGTCCAGACCGGACTTGTCGTGCACGGAGATCAGCGCGCGCTTGATCATGCCGACGCTGCCGGAGAGGTGAGCTTGCCGTCCAGGAAGAGGCGGACCGCTTGAGGGAGCAGGCGGTGCTCGACGGCCTGGATTCGAGCGTGCAAGGACTCGGGCGTGTCGTCCTCGCGGACCGCCACCGCCTCCTGAAGCACAATCGGGCCGGTGTCGATTCCCTGGTCGACGAAGTGCACGGTCGCACCTGTGACCTTGACTCCGTGGGCGAGTGCGTCCTCGACGGCATGGGCGCCCGGGAAGGAGGGGAGCAGCGAGGGGTGGATGTTCAGGATCCGCCCGGGAAAGCGGTCGAGAAACGGCTCGCTCAGCAGACGCATGTAGCCGGCGAGGACGACGAGCTCCGCGCCCCGCTCGCCGAGCCAGTCCGCCAGCTCCTCGTCTCGGCGCTCACGGCTCTCGAACTCGGTCGCCGGGAACGCGCCGGCCTCGATGCCGGCCTTTGCGGCGCGGTCGAGGCCTCTCGCCTTCGTGTTGTCGGAGGCCACCGCGACGACCGGCAGGCCGGCGTCCAGCAGCGCCTGAAGGTTCGTTCCCTCGCCGCTGATTAGGACGCCGATCACCGGATCTCGCCGATTACGAGCTCTCCGCCGGCCTGATCGGCGGGCACGACCGCGCAGAAGCCGATGCCGAGGTTGAAGACATTTCGTAGCTCCGCCTCGTCCACGTGCCGTGCGAGCCAGTCGAAGACGGGCGGTCGCTCCCAGGCGTCCCAATCGATCGCGGCCTCACGCCCATCGGGCAGGACGCGCGAGAGGTTGCCGAGAATCCCTCCGCCGGTCACGTGCGCGAGTGCCCGCACGTCCGCTCGGCCACGGAGTGCCCGCACGTCTTCGAGATAGAGGCGCGTCGGTGCGAGCAGGTCCGGGGCGTCGTAGTCCTCTTCCTCGAGCACCCGCCGCACGAGCGTGAAGCCGTTCGCGTGGACTCCGGCCGAGGGAAACCCGAGGACGGCATCGCCGGCTTCGACGCGGCTTCCGTCGATCAGCTCCGTGCGCTCGACGATCCCCACGCAGGCAGCTGCAAAGTCGAGCTCGTCTTCGCGGTAGACGTCCGGCAGCTCGGCCGTTTCGCCGCCGACGAGGGCGACACCGGCGACCCGGCAAACCTCCGCGGCCCCTTCGACGAGCTCGGCGACTTGCTCCAAGTCGAGCTGGGCCGAGGCGACGTAGTCCAGCAGGAGCAGCGGCTTCGCGCCCGTCGTGATCACGTCGTTGATGCAGTGAGCCGCCATGTCCGCGCCGCAATTGCGGAGCGCGCCGCGCGGTCGCGCGACGATCGGCTTCGTCCCGATCGAATCCATCGAGGCCGCGAGAACCGTCCGTTCGTCGAGTGGGTAGAGGCCCGCGAAGGCTCCGAACCCCTTGGTGCCGGTCGACTCGACGGCGGTTCGAAGCCGCTCGACCACGGCCCCGGCCGACGCCAGCGAGACCCCTGCCTGCGCGTAGGTCTTGCGGTTCACAGCCCGAGTCTATGCGGCGTTTCGGCTACGCAAACAGCTCGCCGTCGAGCTGCGGCCGACCCGGCGGACCGCCTTCGACGAAGCGGATGAACGCGTCGCCGACATGCACGCTGTGGTCGTCCAGGACCGCGTCGAAGAGACCGGCGAGCGCGGCCGCCTGCGCGCCCGGATCCTCGGACTTCAGCCTCAGCCCGGCGAGGCGCATGGTCTCTCCCTCGGCCAGCAGCTCGTCGATCCAGTCTCGTGGAGGATGGATCTCCACGCGGTAGCCGGCGCCGGTTGCCACGAACGTTCGCCGGCCCGGGTACTCCTGGACGCGTAGCTCGAGCCTCTTTGCGCGTTCCATCACGTCGAGGAACTCGTCCTCGTCCAGGGCGAAGCCGACGTGATCGATGCGGGGCAGGTCCCATTGGCCCGGTTGGACGACGACGTTGACGGCGCCGCGCTCGAGCTCGGAGAGGCGCAGGCGAAAGCCCAGCTCGTCGAGCTCCTCCCACGGGACGCCCGCCTCGTAATGCGTCTGCTCGTCTCCGACCCGCCCGTAACGCGCCACGAGCTGGAAGCCGAGCTTGGCGATGTAACGCGCCTCCACGTCCCGCACCTTGCTCGTCACCAGGTGGTAGTGGAAGAGCTGCACGGCATCTACGCTAGACCCTGGTGCTGCTGTACCACGTGTGGGTCGGCCCGAATGGGCCGTCGCTGCTGACGAGCTGGGCGCTCGAGCCGTGGCAACTCGTGCCCGCGGCGGCGCTGGCTTTCCTTTACGCCAAACGCACGACGACGCTTCGCCGCCGGGGGACACCTGTGCCCGCCTGGCGCCGGTTCGTCTTCTGGCTGGGGTTCGCGCTCGTGCTGCTTGCGCTGGTCTCGCCGATCGACGCCTTCGCCTCCGAGTTCCTGTTCATGCACATGTTCCAGCACGTCCTGATCAGCGATCTCGCGCCACTCTGCTTCGTCGTCGGGCTGACGGGGCCGGTGCTCCAGCCGCTCCTTCGCTTCCAGCTCTTCAACAAGCTCCGTTTCCTGACTCACCCGGCGATCGCGCTGCCGCTCTGGGCCT
>JALYLK010000326.1 GCA_030774275.1 Actinomycetota bacterium | reverse complement strand
GCTACCACGTCGCCGCACGGTTGTTCACGCGCACCGGCGCGGTGGCGATCGCCGGGCTGCTGTGCGTGCCGCTCGCGTACTTTGCGCGGGCGCGCCGCTGGGCGGCGTGGGTGCTGGGCGGCTCACTGGCGATCTTCGCCCTCACGCTCGTCCCGTTCGTCTTCCCGCGTTTTGCGGACGCCGTCTCGATCTCCCAGGCGCGACGCCTCGTCGGATTCATGCCGCTTCCGTACGCACTCGCCGGGGGAGCCGCCGTGCTCGCCGGCCTGTTCGGCGTCCTCACGATTCCCCTCGCGCTTGCGGCCGGGATCGTGCTCGAGCTCGTCTACCCGGGCGACTTCGGCTACCGCTTTCATGGCACGACGCCCGCTTGGCCGACCTGGGTGGCCGTCGGGGGTGGACTACTCGCGCTCGCCCTCGGGACCCTTCGCCGCTACCGGTCTGGTAGTGACGTCGGTCCACACCTCCAACTCCGACACGAACGCGTGGCGGCGCTCGCCGTCGCCGCATTCGCGATCCCGGTCGCCGTGCACGGCTTTTCGCACTGGACTCGCCTCGGCAGCGGCTCGGGAGCCCTCACGCGCGGCTTGATCAAGACCTTCCGCGCGGACGCGAAGCCGAAGGACGTTCTCTTCGCTGATCCCGAGACCGGCTACCTGCTTGCCGCCTACGCGCCCGTCTACCTGGCGGACGCCCCATTCGGTCATGTCGCCGTGACGAAGAAGAACCGGCCCAAGCAGCGGCTGCGCGATGCCTACCGCTTCTACGCCCACGGCGGCGACCTCTCGATCCCGCGCGCCTACGGGGCGCGCTGGATCATCGTCGACCTCAAGCGGCACCGCCTGACACTCGACCTGCCGCGCGCCTACGCCGACCGGCGGTACGTTCTCTACCGGCTTAGGTAGAGGAGAGCGAGACCTAACGCGGGCCGTCCGGGCCCTCGCGCTCAGGATTCGGTGAGCTCCACGCGGTAGCCGTCCCGATTTTTTACATCCGCAAACCAGCGGAGAAGGTTGACTAGGACGCCTCATAGTCCTCGATGAGAGGAGGCAGGCATGAAGCGCCTACGCGTCAAGCTCACGCTCGCCGTAGTCGCTGCCGGCGCACTCGCGATCGGAATCGTGACGGTCGCAATGGCCGGCGGGGGACACAGCATTCGCGAGAGGCTGACGGGGTACCAGGAGACCCCAGCGCTGTCGACGCCCGGGGTTGGAAAGTTTCGGGCGTCCATCAACCGCGGGGCTAACGAGATCCGCTATCGGCTGACCTACGGAGGCCTCGAATCGCCCGCGACACAGTCCCACATCCACTTCGAGAACAGGACGAACGCCGGGCCGATCGTCGTGTTCCTGTGCACAAATCTGGGCAACGGGCCCGCGGGGACGCAGGCTTGTCCGCCGGCCGGCGGAACGATCAGCGGCACGATCAGGCCCGCGGACGTCGGAGCAGGGGCCGCCGCCCAAGGGCTCGGCGCCGGTGAGTTCGATGAGCTTGTTCGGGCTATCCGTGCTGGGGCGACCTATGTGAACGTCCACACCACGGGCCGTCCAGCTGGCGAAATCCGCGCGCAACTCGAGGACAACAAGCACGACGATAAGGGCTGAAGGCGAGGCCAAAGAGGCGCGCCAGAACGAACAGAACCCCGAGTGGACCCGGCTCGGGGTTCTGTTCTTACGTCCCCGCTCGATGAACTCGATCCTGTAACCGTCCAGGTCTTTTCACGAACCACAGCCCCTGCCCGCCCTCGCGCACCGTGTGCGGCGGCTGGAGATGTTGATGACTCCGTTGTTGCTCGGCGGGCGCTCGCTTCCAGCGGTCGCCTTCCCGGTCTGGTGCGACGGGCTGTCGCAGTATCGTTCTCCCCCCGATGCGGCCCTCAAGCGAAAGCTAACTCGCGCATCCACCTCCTCGGATGAAGGTCCTGCTCGTGACGATGTACTTCCCGCCCGCGGGCGGAGGCGGCGTGCAACGTCCGCTGAAGTTCGCGACCCACCTGCCGAGCTTCGGCATCGAGACACACGTCCTCGCGCCAGACGATCCGAAGTGGGTGCACCGCGACGACGAAGCGGTGCCGCCGACGCAGGCCTGGGTGCACCGCGCGCGCTACCACGGCCCACGCGGACGGATCCCGTCGGAGGAGCTCCACGCGCTCGAGGGTTTCGACCGCCTCCGCTACCAGGCCGGCGCCGTCTTTCGCCGCGCACTCGTCCCCGACAAATCCGTCACCTGGGCGCCGAACGCGATTCCGGCTGCGATCCGGATCGTCAAACGCGAGCAGATCGACGCCGTGCTGACCACCTCCCCGCCGAACTCGATCAACCTGATCGGCGCCGCGATCAAGAAGGCGACCGGCGTCAAGTGGATCGCCGACCTCCGTGACCCGCTGGTCGCCGACGCCGACAACCCCGTCGAGCGCCTCCCGGCCCGGGCCAAGGAGAACGTGCAGCGCGTAGTTGCCCGGCTTGTCGCCTCACAGGCGGACGCGATCGTGACCGCCTGGGACGGGATCGCCGACGAGATCCGCGCCTACGAGCCGAAAGCGCCGATCACGGTGATCCCGAACGGCGCCGACTACGACGACTTCGACGGCCTCGACTACTCACCCGGCGACCGCTTCCGGATCACACATGCCGGGAGCTTCTTCGGCAAGCGCAATCCTCGCCCGTTCCTGACTGCGCTGCAGGAGTCCGGGCTCGAGAACGTCGTCGCCAGGTTCGTCGGCGAGCTGAGCACGCGGGACCGCGAGTGGGCGGAGACGCTGGGCCTCGGCGACCGGCTCGAGCTGCTGCCGTTCGGCTCGCGGCGCCGCTCGCTCGCCTACCAGCGCGACTCGGAGGCACTGCTCCTGCTCCTGCCGGAGGCCGGCGAGCGCGGGGCGCCGGTGCTCCCCGGCAAGCTCTTCGAGTACCTCGCGGCCGAGCGCCCGATCCTCGCCGCCGTGCCGCCGAACGGCGCCGCCGCGAAGCTGATCCGCGAGGCCGAGGCAGGCATCGTCGTTGCGCCGGACGACGTCCGCGCGATCCGCGAGGCGCTCGTCGGTCTGGAGGCGCGGTGGCGCGCCGGGCGGCTGGACGGGACGGCGCTGAGACCCGAACTTCGCGACCGGATCTCCCGTCGCAGTCGCGTAGGAGAGCTCTCGGAGCTGCTCCTACAGATCCCCTGATGCCGTCCCGCCGCCTCACCGACTTCCTGCTCTTCGCTGCCGTCTTCACGATGAGCTTCGAGAAGATCTTCTGGAACGTCGCCGGGAAGATCAGCCTCACGGAGGTGATCTCGATCCTCTTCGTCGTCGCCTACCTGCTGCGGCGCCTCGGCCGCCGCGACGGATCGCTGCAGCGGACGGCGGGGATCGTGATCGCCTTCTTTGCCGCGTTCCTGCTCGTCTATCTGATCGGCTTCTACAACCTCGAGACGACCCAGGCGCTGACGCAATTCGGCAAGGGGATGGGCAAGTTCGTGCTCCACTTCGCCTTCCTCGTCGCGGCCGTGGACTACCTGGCCCACTCGAGCGAGCGCGTCTACTGGCGGTTGCTCGCCTGGTTCAGCCTCGGCGTTGCGGCAAACGCGGCCTACGGCGTCTTGCAGCTGGGGGCCGCCCAGGCGGGGCACAACCTCGACTCCATCCTCGTCCGGCCGCTGACCGGCCACTCGACGCAGATCAACATCTACGGCGCCGTCGCCGGCTCGAACGTCTACCGCGTGGACGGGCTTACGCCGGATCCGAACCACCTGGGGATCGCTCTCATCGTGCCGTTGCTCGTACTCGGTCCGATCTACCTGCGGCTGGAGCGGAAGCACCCGTTGCGTCTGCCGCTCGCCCTTCTCCTCGCAGCGCTCCTCGCGGTCGAGCTGGCGACGCTCTCGCGCAGCGGGCTGCTCGGCCTCGGCGTCGGCTTCCTCGTCTTGCTGATCCCATACCGCCGGCTGCTGATCTCCCGTGCGATGCTCGGCCCGCTCGCGCTCGTCGCGGCCCTGGTCGCCTACGAGATCCATCGGCGGCCGCACTTCTTCCACACGGTGATCGCCTCCCGACTTCAGAGCGGCGGCCGCTCGACCAAGATCCATTTCCAGATCTACGACTTCATCCCGAAGGTGCTGCACATGCACCCGCTCTTCGGGCTCGGCTTCAACAACTTCTCCGTCTACTACCAGTTCGTCACCGGCAAGACGAACTGGGGGCCGCACTCGTTCTACGTGGCGCTGGTGGTCGAGACGGGCGTGGTCGGAACAGTGCTGTTCGCCGTCTTTCTCTGGTACCTGTTCCAGCGGCTGAAAGTCGCCCGCGCGATGGGCCGCGCGCTGGCGGTTGCGCGCGATCCGGTCGCCGCCCGGGTACGACCGCTAGCGTGGGGCCTGACGGCGGCCCTCGTCGGGACGATGGCGGCGAACACCTTCTATCTGACGATGATCTCGTTCTACTTCTACGCGTTCGTCCTGCTCGTGCTCGCGCTGCCTGTCGTCTTCGCGCGGCGCCTGGAAGCGGCATCATGAAGGTGGCGGTTCTCACCACCTCGTACCCGCGCACGCCTGAGGACGTGGCCGGCCGGTTCGTGGCGGACGCGGTCGAACACGTGCGGAGCCGCGGAGTCGAGGTCGAGGTCGTCTCGCCGCTCGGGTTCCGTCATTACGGGATCGCGTACGGCTCGGGGGTGGTCGGCAACCTCCGCCGGCGTCCGGCCCGGGCGCTGCTGCTGCCGCTGATGCTGCGCGAGTTCCTGCGCGCCGCGCGGCGGGCCTCGCGGGACGCCGACCTCGTTCACGCCCACTGGCTGCCGCTCGGCGGGATCGCGATGCGGCTGGGCCGCCCGTTCGTCGTGCAGCTCTGGGGAACGGACGTCGAGCTCGCCCGTCGGGCGCCCTGGCTAGCGCGCCGGATCCTGGGCCGCGCCCGTCTGACCCTGTGCGCCTCGAACGC
>JALYLK010000325.1 GCA_030774275.1 Actinomycetota bacterium | reverse complement strand
CGTCGCACCGCTGGTCTCCGAGCTCTTCGAGCGGGCCAAGCAGTCCGGACGCCTGCGTCCCGACGTCACGGAGACCGACATGGCGACGACCGTCATGATGCTCGGCGCCGTGATCGATTCCACCCGTACCACCGAACCGGATGCCTGGCGACGCTACCTCGGCATCGTCCTCGACGGCCTCCGAACCCGCCGCAACGCCCCGAGCGATCTCACACCCATCGCCGCCGGCCGGCCGGAAACCATCCCGTCGTCGGCGAGCTCAGCCTAAGTCTCAACCCGGCTCGACCTCCCCGTCGACCACGGGCTAACGATCTTCACCTACGCCGCCGAGCCCGGTTCGCGCTCCGAAGAGGCGCTCAAGCTCCTCGGCAGCCGGGCGGCTACCGCCGACCTCCCTGAGTCGGCGCACGCGATCGAGCAAACCTGAGGCCAACCCGACGCGCAGTCAGCCTTAAAGTGGAAAACCATGCCGAAGGCTTGACCCCAAGCACCTGAAGGGTTTCAAAACCATGTTCACGCTGCGGCTCGGTGGTACTCGTGGATGAGTCCGCCGAGTAAGTCGTGGCGATCGACTGTGCCGACGCTTGGCCGATCGATCGCGGTGGCTGATTCGGGCGGGTGCAGCGCGAGCGCGCGGTGAGGACGCTCGCGGTTGTAATGCGACGTGTAGGTGCGCAGCACCTGCTCGAGCTGGCGGCGCCCGACGATTAGCAGCCAGTCGAGGCACTCGGCGCGGATCGTGCGCACGAAGCGCTCCGCATAGGCGTTTGCTTGTGGCGCGCGGATCGGTGTGTGGATCACCTGGATCCCTTCGCTGCGGAAGACCTCGTCGAAGGCCGCGGTGAACTTGCTGTCGCGGTCGTGGATAAGGAATCGCATCCTCTCGAACAGGCCGGTGAAGCTAAGGTTGCGCGCTTGCTGGACAACCCATCCGCCGGTCGGATTGGTCGTGCAGCCCGCAAGGTGGACGCGACGGCTGTCGAGTTCGATGAAGAACAACACATAGAAGCGACGCAGCGAGATCGTCTCGACGGTGAAAAAGTCGCAGGCGAGCATGCTCGCGGCTTGCTGGCGCAGGAACTGCGCCCAGCTAGGCCCGGAACGCCTGGGTGCCGGCCCGAGGCCACCGGCAAGCAGGATACGTCGCACGGTGCTCGGCGAAACGCGCAGCCCGAGCTTCAGCAATTCGCCCGCGATCCGCGGGTAGCCCCAATGTGGGTTCTCGCGCGCGAAGCGCAACACGAGCTCTCGCACCCGACCGTCCGCGGCCGGACGGCCTGAACCTCGTCGCGGCTGCGTCCATTTGCGGCGCACAAGCTCCCGGTGCCAGCGCAAGAGCGTCTGCGGTGTCACGCCCAGTCCGTGGCGCCGGCGCCACGGGAGCAATCGGGCGAGCGCCGCAAGGAATGCCCGATCCGCTGGTCGGAGCGACCGCCGCCGTTCTTGCCGGCCGAGCACGGCCAGCTGATGCCGCAGCACCAGCAATTCGACGTCCTTGGCGAACTCGCTGCGCCGACCCCTGACCAGTAACCGCAGCACAGCCGAGAAGGCGAGATAAGCGAAAGAAAGGAGCATCCGGCCATCCTCCCATCGCTTGCCACAGAGAGCAGTAAGAGCAAGACCTCGGTCTCGGCCCTCAGCCGATCAGTTGCGAAGGCCCGCGCGATCTGGTATTCGCTCGCGCGCGTCAACCATCTAAATAGCGCTGCCGATCAGAGACAGCGCTACCACCGGCCTTACGCGCCGAACCGGCATTTTGAAACCCCTCACACTCTCGCGAACGCGCGCGGCGCTCTCACGCTCGCCGACAACACCTTCGCGTCCCCGATGAATCAGAAGCCGCTCGGGCTCGGGGTCGACATCGTCTGGCACAGCGCGACGAAGTACCTGAACGGCCACGGCGACGTCTCTGCAGGCGTGATCGCAGGCCGATCCGATCACCTTGACCGGATCGCGAAAATCGGGATCCTCACCGGCGCCACGCTCGGCCCCGTCGATTCGTGGCTCCTGCTCCGGGGCCTACGCACGCTTCCGCTGCGTATGCAGCGCCACAACGCCAACGGCCTGGCGCTGGCGCGTGCCCTCGACGGCCACCCCGCGGTCTCAACCGTTCACTACCCCGGCCTCGAATCGTCACCTCAACACGCCCTCGCCTCCCGGCAGATGACCGGCTTCGGAGGCGTCCTGGCGTTCGAGCTCGAGGGCGGCCAGGACGCTGCGATCAGGGTGCTCGAAGGCCTCGAGCTCGCTCGCATCTCGGCTAGCCTCGGCTCGCCGGGCACCCTCGCCATCCGCCCGGCCGCGATGTGGGCCGGAACCGTCGAGGAGGATGCCCTCACCGAGGCCGGTGTCAGCCAGGGGCTGATCCGGGTTGCCGCCGGCCTCGAGGACACCGACGATCTCGTCGCCGATGTCCTCAACGCGCTCGACAGATCGTCGCCGTGACCTCAGATCGCAGGGTCTCGCTGATCCGGAACGCGGTCGCAGGAACCCTTCATAGCGCGCCCCCGCGATGAACCTGCGACGTCCTCCGCGTCTTCGTCGACCACTTCAACGTCCATAGGCCGACCTCCCGAGCAACCTCTCAACGCCTGAAATCGGAAAGGAGCTCTACCTCTCCTTCCACACCGTCAAGACGCACATGACGCAGGTGGAAGTGAACCGTTTCACGCTGTAGCGAGGCTTCTAAGCGGACGCGCTCGTCGGCCGCCGAGCTTCAGCAAGTTCACGTTGCCAGTACACGATCGCCCGTCGATTTGCTTCAAGCGGCTCGGGGCCTGAG
>JALYLK010000324.1 GCA_030774275.1 Actinomycetota bacterium | reverse complement strand
ACGGCGTCGAGCGGGTCGCCGACGTCTGGCCCGCGCTCGGTCTCGGCGACGAGCCGGACGGGCTGCTCTACGCGGTCAATCGCACCTACGCAGACGGCGAGAGCAAGCTCGCCGACGGCGACGAGGTCGCGCTGATCCCACCGGTCTCAGGCGGCGCGTTTCGCGTCACCGAAGAGCCGCTCTCGCTGGACGCCGTCGTGGAGGAAGTCTCCGACGAGAGCGCCGGCGCCGTGGCGAGTTTCCTCGGCACCGTGCGCCGGGAGTCGCGGGGACGAACGGTGCTCTACCTCGAGTACGAGGCCTACGCCGAGATGGCCGAGGACGTGATGGCCCAGATCGCGGCCGACCTCGAGCAGCGCTACGACCTCCGCGCGGTCGCGATGCATCACCGAGTCGGCCGGGTCGAGATCGGCGAAGCGAGCGTGGCGATCGCCGTCTCCGCCGCGCACCGCCAAGACGCCCTCGCTGCCTGCAAGGACGCGATCGACACGCTCAAGCAGACGGTGCCGCTGTGGAAGAAGGAGGTCTACGAGGGCGGAGAGGAGTGGCTCGGGCGGGGGTCTTAGCAGCCTCTGGGCTGCAGCTGCTGGCGAGAGGACGCTCGCCCACATCACACTTGCGCCCCTACACTGAGCCCATGCGCGCGTCGGCCTCAGCCGTCGTCTGAATACGGAGGCACCGTAGTCGCGGCGCCCCGCAGTCGCCCAGGCCGCTATCGCTGCCGAGCGTCCCTAGGAGGAACTCGCCGCAAGCTTCGCGGCGTCCTCACGTGCCAGCATCGCGTCGAGCGTCGCGTACTCGGCCTCGACGATCGCTGACAACGCAAATGCGATCGCGTCCTCCGCGTCGGCCTCAGCCCAGTCGGCGTCACGGTCGGCCACGTCGGCGTCGACCGCCGCCTTCTTGGCATCCACGCGCTGCCGAACACGCTCGATGTGGCGGTTCAAGTCGGCCTGCATCTCCCGCCAATTGCTTTCGCCCTCCCTGGCGGCCTCGTCAGTCTTGGCACGCAACTCGGCCGCCCGTTCATCAGCGTCCCGCCTCGCCTCGTCCACCTTCGCCTTGATCTCTGCATGATTCTGCTCCGCCGCAGCCTTGACGCTCCGATCCGCCTTTTCGACCTGCTCCTTGAGCTTCGCGAAGTTATCCGTCACCGACATCCCTACCCCTCCTTTCGGTACGTGCCGTTGACGCTACGCCTTCACACCGGGGCGGTCAAGCCGACCTGGGTAGATCCTCGAATCAGCCGACCTGGGTAGGGCCAAGGAATCAGTGCCCAGCGGGCTAGGTGCGTCGACGACCCGCGGGTAGGTCATCCACCCTCTCCGCTATGAAGAGCGGATGACCGCTTCAGAACCCGTCTCGGGGACCAGGTATACCGGTCGGCGCGAGGTCAATGTCTCGCTCTCTCTCCGGACGATGCTGCTTGTCGCCGGCCTCGCCGCGGTCGCGTGGGCACTTGCGTCGATCGCGAACGTCCTTCTCGTGATCTTCGTGTCGCTCTTCAGCGTCGCCGTTCTCTCGCCGGTCGTGACTGCGATGGAGGGACGGTTGGGCTGGAGCCGGGGGTGGTGCTCCACGGTGCTCGTGCTGGCGATCGTGCTCGTCATCGGTGTCGTCGCGTTGGTCCTGGTGCAGGCGATCAGCGGCTCAGTGCGCGGGTTCAGCGACCACCTGCCACAGATCGTCGGCAAGGCCAAGCACAGCGATCTCGGCAGTTTCATCAACAGGGGGAGTGACTCGCTCGAAACGCTGAGGAAGCACGCGAGCGACATCGCCAACGGGGTGGGGAAGGTGTCGAGCGGCGTCGCCCACGTCGGAGCCTCGGCGTTCGGAGCGGTCGCGCTTGTCTTCTCCGTTGTCTTCCTGACGCTCTTCGGCCTGATCGACGAACCGCGCTGGCGGGACTGGATCGGAAGCCTCCTGTATCGGGACAACCGGAAGCGGTACCTGCGGGTCACGGATCGGGTCATCGACACGACCTCGCGCTACATGCTCGGCAACTTGGCGATCTCTGTGATCTGCGGGGCGGTCTATGGCGTCAGTGCGTTGGTGCTCGGCCTCCCGTACCCGCTCGCCGTGGCGGTCATCGCGGGGATCCTCGACCTCATCCCCAGCGTCGGCGCGACGATCGCCGGCATCATCATCGGACTCGTCGCGCTGTCGGTCAGCCTCCAAGCCTTGATCGTCTTTGTGATCGTGATGGTGGTCTACCAGCAGATTGAGAACTACATCCTCCAGCCAACGATCATCGGTAAGGCCGCCGAGGTCTCCGGCTTCACCGTCCTTAGCAGCGTCCTGGCTTTCGGGGCGCTTTTCGGATTGATCGGTGCGATCATCGGCGTGCCGATCGCGGCGGCGCTCCAGATCATCGCGGAGGAGCTCACCGCCGGCAGAAGAGCTCGCATCGCCGCCGAGGAGGCCGTGAGGCGTGGCAGTCCTCCTCGGCAGCACCAGCCGTAAAATGAGCGGCGGGAAGCTTCCAAATGATGAGACGTCCGCGAGCGCGAGCGCGATCGCGATGGGGAGGAGACCGATGAAACTGAGCGTCCTCGGCGCCGCTGGCGCCACCGGCATTCCGCTGGTCGAGCAGGCGCTCGCCGCGGGGCACACCGTCACGGCACTCGTTCGGTCCGGGCAGGAGCTGACCATCACCAGTCCCAACCTCCATGTTGTCGAAGGCGACGCAACCGACCACGCAGCGGTCTCCGAGGCCATGAACGGGGGCGACGCTGTCATCAGCGTCCTCGGCGCGAGAGGACCGGTGATGACCGAGGCGACGCGCGCCATTGTGGACGCGGCCAAACAGAAGGGACCCGAGCGCGTCGTCATGTTGTCCTCCTTCGTCGCCGCGCGTGACCGGCTCACTCCCGTCACCAGGGTCGTAACCGGCATAGCAATGAGTAGTCAGATCAAGGACAAGACTGCTGGTGAGGAAATCCTGCGCGCCAGCGGCCTCGACTGGACGATTGTCTACCCCACCAAGCTGACCAACGGGCCCAAGACCGAGGCTAGGGTCGTCCCGGAAAACGAGAAGGTCGGGGCGTCGCAGAAAATCTCACGCGCGGGCGTGGCCTCGTTCCTCCTGCAAGCGGCCGCGGAAGACCTCTACAGCCGCAGCGGCGTCGTCATCACCGGATGACACGGCCGTTAGGCAGATCGGGATCACGTCTTTAGAGGGCGCGCGCCTGGATTCGAAACAGGGACCAACGGATTATGAGAACGAGGCTCGGTCCTTGGGCTGGGTTGCGCCTGTTGGAACCAAGCGGGTTAGCTGCGATCGTAACGCGACTCGGGAGAGTCTCACTCTTCGGCGTTATTGCCGCTCATTGGTCACACCCGCGGTAACACTTGAGCCCACTGGACCGAGCCCGCGCGGCTCGAGTGAGAGGACGCTCGCACAGGCGAGCACCCGCAACGGTAGCCTCGGCGTGGTGTTCGACCACGTCGGCATCGCCGTCTCGGACCTGGCCGCGTCCGAGCGGTTCTACCGCACCGTCCTCTCCGTGCTGGGGGTCGAGCCCAGCCATGCGGACGCCGAGCTCGTCGAGTGGGAGGACTGGGACATCATGCCCACGGACCGCGAGCACCCCGTGACCCGCGGCCTGCACGTCGGGTTCCGCGCGCCGAGCCGCGCGGCTGTGGAGGCCTTCTGGCAGGCGGGGATCGACGCCGGGTACCGCGACGACGGCGCGCCCGGACCGCGCACGGAGTACGGACCTGACTACTACGGCGGGTTCCTGCTCGACCCGGACGGCAACAGCGCCGAGGCCGTACACGGCGAGCGGTCGACCCCGGTGCCGCCCGGCCGCGTCGACCACCTGTGGATCCGCGTCGCCG
>JALYLK010000323.1 GCA_030774275.1 Actinomycetota bacterium | reverse complement strand
GTAGCGGCGCGCGCTCAAGCGCTGAGTCTTACGGAAAAGCTCTTTGCCGGGCTAGTGCGGCAGGCGCCTGAAGGCGTCGTAGGAGGGCTTCTTCGTCCCCGAGGCGGTAAAGAGGCCGGACTGCCAGCCAGAGAGCCGTTGCTCGTCGCGGAGCAGGAACCAGAGCATCATCGTGATCCTCGGGTTCTTGCGGGCGATCGCGTAGGCCTGGGTCAGGTACCTCGCCTGGTTAGCCCAGGAGACACCGAACAGCCTGTCGGGCGGATTGGTCTGGTAGCCGTACTCCGTGATCCAGAGCTTCTTGTTCCCGTAGAGCTTGCTCAGCAGCTTGGTCAGATCGCCGATGTTGGCGAGCGTGACGACGTTCTTGGCCGTTGGCCTGGTCGTGGGCGTCTCGGCGGGACGGCCGTAATAGGGATGGTGTGCGTACACGTCGAAGTGCATGAGGCCGTACCTCTTCAGCGCCGCCAGGAAGGCCAGGGGCGAGATCGAGGGCCGGCGGCTGCGCGGCGAATCGTTCCCGCGCGGGGCGGTGGCTCCGCAGGCGACGACCTCCTTGGGCAGGTACGTTGCGTGCACTCCCGACCAGACGGCGGTGCAGATCTGGGCGTACGTCCGCGCAGCGACCGGGATGTACTTGCCCTTGCCGACCTTCGCCCACTGTGGGGCGAGGAAGACCGGGTTGTTCGGCTCGTTCCAGGCAAGCCACTTGCGCACGGCCGGGAGCACCGTCCCGTCCTCTGCCTTGAACGAGCCGCTGTAGCGCTTGGCGGCGGCGTAGGCGAACTGCTTCAGGAACAGCATCTGCCTCGGCGCGCGGTTGAGACTCTTCTTGGCGCCGTTGGCCCAGCGCGGGGTGCCGTAAATCGTGAACAGCACCTGGATCTTGTCCTTGGCCGCGTTCTGGACGAGCTGGTCGTATTTGTCCCAGTTGTACGCGGGGTCGGCCGGATCCGTCGGATCCGCCGGCCGCCCCTTCTTCGCCACGTAAGCGCCCCAGTCGAGGCCGATCCGAATGACCTGCACGCGCAGCCTGACGAGCAGCGGGAACGTCGTGTCCGGCTCGATCAGCGGCTGGACCGGGTCGTAGATGCCGACGAACATCCCCGCCGCGGCGTGGGCCGGCGGAGGCTGCGCGGTCGCGGCGAGGCCGCACAGGACGAGCGTGATCAAGGCGATGCAGATTCGCTTAGGCAGCAAGTAGTTCCCTTCCGGGGACCCGACAGCATGCGCCGCCGCCCCTCTCGAGTTCGCCCTCAGCCTGCCAAACGCAGCAACTGGCTGGTTCGTGTGAGGACGGGCTGGCGGATCTGAAGATGGTCGATTGGCAACGCTTCGAACACGATCTCGCTCTTTGATGACGTGAGTCGGACAACGTTTTGGGCGCGCCCCAGAAGCGAGGATGCCTGCCGGTTCCCGAAACTCATGAGCCCTCCACTCTCGACGACCAAGTGGAACACCTCGGATCGTGTCGTCGGCCTTGCAGGAGCTTCGCCACCCGAGGTCTCACTCCAGAGGGCGTAGCCCGCGCGCGATAGCCAGCATCGTCTCGTTCGAGAGCGAGTCGAGCAAAGAGTTGACGATCCAGTACGTGGCCGCGTCTTCGAGGACCGGCGCGCCGGCCCAGTCGGTCTCCTCCCCCGCGGTCAATGGTCATCGGCTTGCCTGCTCGAGGGAGGGCTCGGCTCGACGAAGCCGTACCGCAGGAGACGATGGCCTTCGGCATCGACCATGTCGGGAGCAGGCCTGATCCTGGTCGGGTCGTCGAGATCGACGATCAAACCAACAATCTCCTCTCGGCCTTCCTCTTCCACGAGAGCCCAGGCGACAATGCGCGATCGTCCGACCTCCTCCCTCTCGACGCCGAAAAGCGCTCGCCAGCCGGGCTCGGCTGAAACGATCTGCCGCAGCTTGGCCGTCGAGCCGGTCTCTTCTTCACTCATAACGGCGCTAAGGGTAGTGCTGAAGGGCAAGCGCTCGCCGTTTCTGACCACTACGTGCTCGATTTCCCCATTCGGCGGGGTCTTCGTCCCTTCAGGCGCCTGCCGCGCCGAGCCGCAATCTGGCCCGGCGTCTTGCCCGAGCACACGCTGCGCGGACTCATGGCGCGGTGCTCTCGCGCTTCGCCTGGGCGAGGGTCGGCTTCGACCTCGTCCTCGGGATCTCGCTGGCGGCGGTTGAGCTGGCTGGCGCCCGTCCCTCCCTGCTCCCGCAGCTCATGGCGTCAAGGCGGACTTGACCAAGCCTTCGAATCGTTACGCTTCGGCCGGGTTTCTTTGGGATTGCGCGAACC
>JALYLK010000322.1 GCA_030774275.1 Actinomycetota bacterium | reverse complement strand
GGCGGCCACCGCGGACGCAGCCGCGACGACCAGGAGGACGATCCCCAGTCTCACGCAGCCGACGCTAACCGATCGTGTCGCGGACGAGCAGCGCGACGATCACGATCGCCGCCGCTCCGGCGCCGAGCGCGGCGAGCGCGAGGAAAAGCCGGATCAGCACCTCTCGGTGGGTCA
This sequence comes from Actinomycetota bacterium, assembly GCA_030774275.1. Lineage (GTDB taxonomy): Bacteria > Actinomycetota > Thermoleophilia > Gaiellales > Gaiellaceae > 13-2-20CM-68-14. The sequence continues at coordinate 1,840 of JALYLK010000322.1, read as the reverse complement.
TCCGTTGGCCTTGTCGACGAGCAGGACGGTGAATGGCTTCTGCCCGGGCGGCGCGATCTGGAACGACAGGCCCCAGTGTCCGACCATCACGAGTGCCGGCGCGGCGTGGCCATAGATGCCGGGCGCGGTCTCGGAGAGGTGGTAGGCCTGCTGCCCCATCTCCATGTCGAGCATCGCGAAGTCGACCGTGACCTCGGCCTTCCGCACAGGTTGTCCGCCACGGCTGATCCCGACCTCGAACGAGTTCGGCACCGCGGCGCGGTTGGGCGAGACGCGGAGAGCGAGCCGGTAACCGTTCTGGTTGACGACTTCGTTGACCGGGCCGGGCCCGACGTGCGCCTTGGCGCCGCCAACCGACGCCAGCGCCTTTGACGGAGGCGGCAGACTCGACAGCACCGCCGCCGCGAGGACGGCGCCGGCGACGAGCACCGACTCGCCCGCTACGAGTCGCCGCAAGAGGCTCGCAGCGGGGGCGCCGAGCTCGGGGCGCCGGCCGGAGGCCTTGATCCGCGGCACGGTCCGTAGCAAGTTGACGGAGGCGAGCAGCAGCGCGGCAGCGAGCAGCGCGATCTTGACGAGCAGGGCCTTGCCGTACGACGTCTGCCAAAGCGAAGCCAGCGTGGGTAGTTGCTGCACCGACGAGCCGATCCCGGCGCCGATCAGCACGAGCACGGAGACGAAGGCGACGTTCGAGAACCGCGGCACGCAGACGACGAGCGCCGCGACTCGGCGGCCGGCCGGCAGGCTCGCCGCCAGGACGACCAATCCGATCAGGCCTCCGACCCAGACCGAACCGGCGACGAGGTGGAACCAGTCGAACGCCAGCGAGAGGCCCCGCGGCGGGGTTTGGCCCGCGTGCCCAACCGTCCCGGGGACGAGCAGGCAGGCTGCTGCGGCGCCTAGGGCGCCGGCGAGCGCAAGCAGGGCCGCGATCGAGCGCTCCTTTCGCTCTGGGCGGTCGAGCCAGATGGCAACCGCCGCGGCGCCGGCGAAGAGTGCGAAGACGAGCTCGAGGTCGAGCCAGCCGCGGCCGAAGGCGGACACGCGAACAAGCGGAAACAGCGCGCCGAAGCTCCAGAACGAGCGGAGCGCAAACTCCGCCGTGGCGAGCAGGACGTAGACCGGGACCGCGAGCAGGGCCACCACCGAGGCGACGCCGAAGGCGATCGTCACCGACCGCAGGCGGGTCCCCGAGACCCGGGTCACCATCGGCCTGGCGACGACGATCCGCAGCACGAAGAGACCAATCGCCGCCATCACCGAGAGGAAGGCGACCCAGCGTGCCGTCACAAGCCGGGGCGTCGCGGCTGTCTCCGAGATCGACGGGATCACGAATTGCGGCGCCGGACCGGGGTTCGGTCCGACGGCGAACGTGAACGCCCCACGCACGGGGTGCCCGTCGACCGAGATCACGCGCCAGTAAACGAGGTACCACCCCTCGTGCAGGCGCTTGAGAGGAACGACGAGCGTGTCGGCGTCGGCGGGCGACCGGCTAGGTGAGCCGGCAGTCTCGCGGCTTCCTGACGCGTCCGTGACAGAGACGATCGCGAAGCGTGGCTCGACCGCCTCGCTGTAGCGCAGCGCGACCTCCTTCGGCGGGGTGTTGACGACGCGACTCGCAACCGGCGTCGTCTGAAGCAACGCCGCATGCGCCCACGCCGCGGCCGGCAGCGTCAGCGACGCCGAGAAAGCGGCGAGGGCAATCAGGAGGACGCGTCTCATGCCACCGGTCGGCTCCCTCCGCGCGTGACGAGGGCGACGACGGCCAGTACTGCCGCGAGGACGGACACGACGAGCGCGACGATCGCCAGCGTCGAGCTGCCGCCGCCTCCGAGTGAGG
>JALYLK010000321.1 GCA_030774275.1 Actinomycetota bacterium | reverse complement strand
CGTCCTCTCTGAGGAGCCGGTGAACGATGTCGTCGCTGGAGATCGTCGCGGCACCGTGGCGCGCGAAAGCGTTGAGCGCTTCGGTCTTGCCGGCGCCGATGCCACCGGTGATCGCGACCGCAACCGGTCGCGATGGCGATCCGCCTTCGGGTCGCAAGCGACCGCCTTGGCGGCTACTCCTGGTCGGCTTCTGGGGGCGCCGTGGGAGACTCGCCCTCGGAGTCGCCGGGGCCCGGCTCGTCCGGGGACTGCGCGTCTGCCTCGATGCTCTCGTCGACGAGCTCTTGCGGCAGGTCGGGCTCGGCCGCCTCCGGGGCCTCGGCGCTCGGCGTTTCCGCGGCTTGCGCCTCGGGTTCGGCGGCAGCCATCACCGGCTGAGCCTCTTCTTCTCCTGCTACGCCGTCGGCTGCTTTGCCTTCGCCAAGAGGAGTCTGCGTCTCGGGGAAGACCTCCTCGGAGAGGTCGAGATCCGGTGTTCCCTCGATCGGCTCCGCATCGTCGGCGCGGGAGACGACTCCCCCGCCCTCGACGCGCTTGAGCGAGAGCGAGAGTCGGCGTCGCTCGCCGTCGACCTCGATGATCTTGGCCTTCACCTCGTCTCCCTGCGAGACGACCTCGCGCGGGTTCTCGACGTGATGCTGCGCGAGCTCGGAGATGTGCACCAGCCCTTCGACTCCCGGCAGGATCTCGACGAAGGCGCCGAAGGTGACGACCTTCGTCACCTTGCCCTCGACCTCGTCGCCCTCGCTGTAGGTGTCCAGCACCTGCTGCCAGGGGTCGGACTGCGTCTGCTTGAGGCCGAGCGAGATGCGCTGTCGCTCCCGGTCGATGTCGAGCACCTTCACCTTCACGTCCTGGCCTATCTCGAGGACCTCGGACGGATGGTTGACGTGACTCCAGGAGAGCTCGCTGATGTGGATGAGACCGTCCATCCCGTCCAGGTCGACGAAGGCGCCGAAGTCAACGATGTTCGAGATCTGGCCGTCGACGACGTCGCCAGGATTGAGCCGGTCGAGGATCTGCTGCCGCTGCTCCTTGCGCTCGTCCTCGAGCACCGCGCGGCGCGAGAGCACGACGTTGTTCCGCGAGCGGTTCAGCTCGATCACCTTCGCGCGCAGCTCCTGGCCGAGGAACTCATCGAGATCCTGGACGCGGCGGATGTCGACGAGCGAGGCGGGCAGGAATCCGCGGACGCCGAGATCGAGGATCAGGCCGCCCTTGACGACCTCGATCACCTTGCCGACAACGGGCTCGCCGGACTCGGCCGCGCCCTCGATCCTCTTCCAGGCGAGCTCGAAGCGCGCCCGCTTCTTGGAGAGGATCAGCCGTCCCTCTGCGTCCTCCTTCGTCAGCACGAGCGCGTCGATCTCCTCGCCGACCTGAACCTCGTCCTGCGGGTTGACCGAGCGGCGGATCGAGAGCTCCGCGACCGGGATCACGCCTTCCGACTTGTAACCGATGTCCACGAGCACCTCGTCCTTGTCGACACGCACGACGGTGCCGTGCACGACCTCGCCCTCGTTGATCGTCGGGAAGGTGGCGTCGTAGTTCGGGACGAGCTCGCCCTCGGGGCCGGTCGTCCAGAACGCGGAGTCGTCGAGCTGAGGCGGTGGCGCCTGGGGCTCTGTGGTCGCGGTTTCGGGGTTGACTGTGTCGTTCGCCAAAGCGGCGGTCAGTATAGCCTCGGCCGTTCGGCTCCCTTTTACGCTCTTCGAGCCAGGAAGTCCCGCACCGCTGCCAGGTAGCGATCAGTCTGCTCGACGAAGCTCATGTGGCCCGCGTCCGGGATCACGACGAGCTCGCTGCCCTGGATTCCTTCGTGCAGCACGCGCGCGGCGCGCGGAGTGGTCGTTCGGTCGTGCTCGCCCACGATGACGAGGGTCGGTTTGTCGACGTCGCTCAGCTTGGCGCGGTAGTCGAACGCCCCGTAGCCCATGCTCGCGAAGTGGCGGAGGACTTCCGGTGAGCCCACGGTCTCCTCAGCGTAGCCCGGTGGCGGGTCGCCGTGGAAGTGGAACGGCAGCTGGTCGCGTAGGAGTTGTTTCAACTGCTCCTCGGTCTCGACGGTCTTTTCGGCCTCCCAGGAGGCGGCGATCGTTTCGCCCTCGTCTCCAAGTGCGTCGAGTGATGCCTGAACGTCGGCATCCAGCGCTTCGCTCGAGTCGCCGCCGCCGGAGATGACGTAGACGTCGGCGGTCCCGAGCTCGGTCGCGTGATACGTCGCGATGATCGCGCCGAAGGAATGGCCGAGCAGAGCGAAGCTGTCGAGCTCGAGCGCTGCGGCGAGTAAGTCGACGTCGCGCGCGAAGACCTCGAGCGAGAGCGTCGCGGGATCGACGCGGTCGGAGCGGCCCTGTCCGCGCTCGTCGACATAGAGGAGGCGGTACTGGTCGCCGAGTACGTCGAGGTAAGGCCGAAACATGGAGTGGTCCAGGCCCGGCCCGCCGTGGAGGACGATCAGCGGAAAGCCGCTGCCGAGCTCTTCGACGTTCAGGTTGTAGCCATCGGGCAGCGCGATCTGCACGGGAAAACCCTAAACGCGCACGAATCGTCACGCTTTTGTGACGAAGGACGTGGCCGTTTTGGCAGTTCGTTCGGGTCAGACCCGAACGAACTGCGTGTGCGCCGGCGCCGCGAGCAGCCGACGCTACGACTTGGCTTCGTTCCAGTCGTCGCCGGAGCCGACGTCAACCGCCAGGGGCGGGTCGAGGTCGTACGCGGCGATCATCTCCTGGCGGACGAGCTCCTTCACGGCCGAGACCTCGTTTTCCGGCGCCTCGAGCAGGAGCTCGTCGTGGATCTGCAGCACCAGCCGGGCCGCCCTCCCCTCCTCCCGTAGCCGCCGGTGGATGGCGATCATCGCCACCATGATGATGTCCGCGTTGGAGCCCTGCATGACGAAGTTGACGGCCAGGCGCTCGCCGAGCGAGCGCGTCTGCCGGTTCGAGGCACGCAGCTCGGGAACCGGGCGGCGGCGGCCGAGCAACGACGTCGTGTAGCCGTCTTCCCGCGCCTGCTCGATCGTCCGCTGGATGAAGTCCTGCACGTGCGGGAAGCGCGCGAGGTAGGCGTCGATGTAGGCCTGCGCCTCCTCCCGCGGGATCTCCAGGTTCTCGGAGAGCCCGAAGGCCGAGATCCCGTAGACGATCCCGAAGTTGATCATCTTCGCGATCGAGCGCTGGCCGGTCGTCAGCTCCGCGGGATCGACACCGAGAACCTCCGCGGCGGTCGCACGGTGGATGTCCTCGCCGCGGGCGAACGCCTCGCGGAGCTTCGGCTCGCCGGAAACGTGAGCGAGGATCCGCAGTTCGATCTGCGAGTAGTCGGCGGAAACGAGCTTCCACCCCGCCTCGGCGACGAATGCGGAGCGGATCTCGCGGCCGAGCTCGGTGCGGATCGGAATCGCCTGCAGGTTCGGGTTGGAGGTCGATAGCCGGCCGGTGGCGGCGACCGTCTGGTTGAAGGTCGTGTGCAGGCGACCGTCCTCGCCGAGCAGCGACGGCAGCGGCCCGAGATAGGTGTTCATGAGCTTCGAGTACTCCCGCCACTCCTCGATCACCGGAACGATCTCGTGCTCGCCCCGGATCGTCCGCAGGACGCGCGTGTCTGTCGAGTAGCCGGTCTTGCCTTTCCGGCCCGGCGTCAGCTCGAGCTTCTCGAACAGGATCCGGGCCACCTGCTGCGTCGAGCCGAGCATGAACTCCTCGCCCGCGAGCTCGTGGGCCTTCGCCTCGAGCTCCTCGACCCGGTCGGCGAGCCGCGCCGTGATCTCGCCCATTCGGTAGGTGTCGATCTTGACACCGACCTGCTCCATTGCGACAAGCACCGGCGTGAGTGGAAGCTCGATCTCTCGGTAGAGCTGCTCGTGACCACGCTCGCGCACGCGCTCGAGCAGCGGCTCGCGCAGACGCAGGGTTGCAGCCCCATGGCGGACGAGCCGGGCGGTCTCCTCTTCGGCCTGGGGCTCGGGCAGCAGCTCGACTCCATACTCCGCGGCGAGATCGTCGAGCTCGTACGAGGCGCGGCTGGGCTCGATCAGGTACGCCGCGATCATCGTGTCGTCGGCGGCCTCGACGCGCAGTGCCTTGGCATCGTGCGCAACGAGCTCGCCCTCGAGCTTCTCCGGCCGCGCGCCGACCACGACTTCCGAATCGGTGGCGAGCGCGGCGCGATCGCCGTCCGCGGCGAAGCCGCCGGAGCCCGCGAGGACACCTTCGCGCCACGGCACCGTGACGCCCTCGACCTCACGCGCCGACGCCGGCACGGCCTCGTCGAGCTCGTCGACGCGGTTGAGCAGGTTCCGGAACTCGAACCGCCTGAACATCTCCTTCAGCTGCGAGCGATCGGGCGGCGCCAGGACGAGCTCCGCCGGGTCGCAGTCGAGCTCGAGGTCGCGCCGCATGGTCGCAAGCTCCTTCGCCGCGCGCGCCTGCTCGGCATGCTCCTTGACCGCCTTCGAGCGGGCGGGCGTCAACTCGTCGGCGTGCTCGATCACCTCCTCGAGCGACCCGTACTGGGCGATCAGCTGGCCGGCCGTCTTGTCGCCGATCCCCGGGATTCCGGGAATGTTGTCGGAGGGATCGCCCTTCAGGCCGATGAAGTCCGGCACCTGGTCGGGCCTGATCCCGAGTCGGGCCTCCACCCGCTCCGGGGTGTAGACGTGGACGTCGGAGACACCCCGCGGGGTCATCATCAGGGCGATGTTGTCGGTGACGAGCTGGAAGGCGTCACGGTCGGTCGAGACGACCGTGGTCTTCACCCCGGCCTCGTCGGCGCGCGTCGCCAGCGTCGCGATCACGTCGTCGGCCTCCCAGCCCTCGAACTCGAGATTTCGATAGCCGAAGGCCTCGACAATCGGCCGGAAGAACGGGAACTGCTCCGAGAGGAGGCCGGGCATCGGTTTGCGCTCGATCTTGTACGTCTCGAGCAACTCGTGGCGGTGCACCGGCCGGGTGTCCCAGGCGACCGCGACCCCTTTCGGCTTGTAGTCCGCGAGCAGCTTGAACAGCATGTTCGTGAACCCGAGCAGCGCATTCGTCGAGAAGCCCTCGCTCGTCGCGAGCTCCTCTGGCAGGGCAAAAAAGGCCCGGTAAGCGAGGTTGTTTCCGTCGACGAGGATGAGCTCGGAATCGCGGGCGGGCGCGTCGTCGAGCTGCAGCTCCTCGCCGGTCAACGTCTTGGGACTCACCCTCCAAAGCTATCGTCCCGCGCCGATGCACGGGATCGAAATCGAGCCGCTCGAAGACGAGCACCTCGCGGCAGCCGCAACGCTGCTCGCCGACCGGCACGCGCGCCACCGGTTGGCGGAGGCGCTGCTGCCGGAGGTCTCCGACTTTCGTGCCCAGCTGGAACGTGATCTAGATCACGAGCTGGCGGGCGGCGTCGTCGCACTCAGCGGGGACGACCCGGTCGCCTACGTGATCGGCCGCGTTGAGGAGGACCCGCTGCTCGGGGATAGGCGCGCGATCGTGGACTTCGCCGGCTGTGCGGCTGCGGAGGGCCGGGGCGAGACGATTCGTGATCTGTACGCCGCGCTCGCGGCGCGCTGGGTCGCGGCCGGCGCCACTCGCCATCTCGCCCTGATCCCGGCGAGCAACGAAGCACTCATGGATCCTTGGCTGCGACTCGCCTTCGGCGTCCAGTTCGTCTGGGCGGTGCGCGAAACGGCAACGATGAAGCCGGTCCAGGCCGACGTTCGGATCCGTGCGGGAACGCCCGACGATCTCGAGCTGGTCGCAAAGCTCGACCGCGGCCTCCACGAGCACCAGGCCGGGCCGCCAAGCTTCTCTGGGGTGGCGATCGCGAGTGACGAGGAGTTCCGAGCGGACTGGAGCGATCTCTGGGACGACCCCGACCTGTACACCCACTTCGTCGCCGAGCGAGCCGGCCGCCCCGTTGGGCACGTGGTCCTCTACCGACGCCCCGCCGGCGACCTGCGCGTCCCTGACAAGAACATCGACTTTGCGCACGCGGCGACGCTGCCCGCCGCCCGCCGGTCCGGCGTCAGCCTCGCGCTGACCGGCCACGCCCTCACCTGGGCGCATGAGCAAGGCTTCCGCTCGATGACGACCGACTGGCGCTCCGTCAACCTGCTCTCGTCCCGGCACTGGCCCCGCCTCGGCTTCCGGCCGACGTACTACAGGCTCTACCGCGCGTTGCCATGAACCGCGTCCCCATGCTCGCGGGGTCGAGGCTGACGGTCGTGAATGCACCCGACGACGCGGTCATCCTGCGACCGCAGGCGCCCCGCGAGGCGATCTCCGATGTCGGCGCGGCCGTCCGAGACGCACTCCGGTTCCCGCTGGCGGGCGAGCCTCTCGAGGCGCTCGTCCGGCCTGGCGGCCGCGCCACGATCGTGATCGAGCCGCCCTCGCTGCCGATCCCGACTGCGCAGAACGACCCCAGGCGGGCTGCGATCGGCGCGGTCGTCGACGAGTTGAGGCGCGCCCGGGTTCCCGTCGAGAACCAGACCCTCCTGGTGGCCGGGGGGTTGGCGCGGCGGCTCGGCGAGCGCGACCTCGAGCAGCTCGGGATCGTCTCCCCCGAGTTCGCCCGGCGCTTCCGTGGCCGCGTCGTGATCCACGACGTCGAGGATCCTGGCCTCGTCGAGATCGGGCACTTGGGCCGCATCCCGCTTCGCATCCACCCCTGCCTGCTCGAAACCGACTTGATCGTCGTGGTCACAGCCGCCGAGACCGTGCTCCACGGCGGCCCCGCGGCGCTGCTCGGTGCCTCGGGCCGGGAGGCCTTGCGCGCCGCCGGCGCCTATTCGCTGCTCGAGACGAGTGCCTCGCAGGGCTGGCAGCTGGCAGTCGCGCTGGAGCGTGAGCTGCTGCGGCGAGTCCCCGTGATCGGCGCCTCGTTGACCTTCAACCATCCGCGCCTCACGGGCGCCGCGCGTGGTTACCCCTACGAGCAGGAAGCGCTGGAGCGAATCGCGGGGTCGCCGCTGCGCAGGCCGTTCGGCCTGTTGCCCGGCTGGGGGCGCGACCGGATCATCCGCTCGGTGCGGCGAGAGCTCTCGGTGGCCGCCGCGTACGGCGGCCCGCCTTCGGTCGCTCACGCCGAGGCGCTGCTCCGTGGCGTCGAGACGCGGGCAGCGCGGCTGGAAGGTCAGCTCGACGCGATCGTGATCGGAATCCCGCGGACGACGCCTTACCTTCCGCGCGAGCGGCCGAACCCGCTGCTCGCCGCTTACCTGGCGCTCGGGCTGGCGCTACGGATGTGGCGCGACGGCTTTCCTCTGGCCGAGGGCGGGACCGCGATCATCCTGCACCGCTTCCACCGGCGCTTTGCCCACCCGACGCAGCAGCCGTACCGCGCCTTCTTTCAGGCGACCACGCGCATGGGGCGCGAGTCGGTCGAGCTGCTGGAGGCCGAGCAGGCCGCCGTCGCCGACCCGCGGGCGATCGAGGCGTACCGCGAGCGGCGGTCTTGCCATCCGTTGCTTCCCTTCGCCGACTGGGCTGCCTGCGCACCTGCCGTAGGACGCCTGGGGGCCGTCATCGTCGCCGGCTGCCGGGACGCGGTCGCGGCGCGGCAGCTCGGGTTCGTCCCGTCCCAAGGAATCGGGACGGCTCTTGCCCTGGCCCACGGCCGCGCCGGCGGCCCGCCGCGCACGGGCTTCCTCTTATCCCCTCCGTACTTTCCGATCCTGACTAGAGAATCGCCGAGAGGAACTGTCTCGTCCGCTCCTCCCGGGGCGCGGTGAAGAAATGCTCGGGAGTGCCTTCTTCGATGATCCGGCCGTCGTCCATCATCAGGACCCTGTCGGCGGCCTCCCGCGCGAACCCCATCTCATGGGTGACGACGACCATGGTTGTCTGGAAGTCGTGAGCCAGTCCCTTCATCACGTCGAGAACCTCGCCGACGAGCTCCGGATCGAGCGCGGAGGTCGGCTCGTCGAACAGCATCAGCTTCGGCTTCATCGCCAGCGCACGGGCAATCGCGACACGTTGCTGCTGTCCACCTGAGAGCTGCGCCGGGTAGTTGTCGATCTTGTCACCCAGCCCGACCTGCTGAAGCAGGGACCTTCCCTGCGCGACCGCGTCGCGCTTGGCGATCTTCCTGACGCGAATCGGTGCCTCGATCACATTCTCGAGCGCTGTCATGTGTCCGAAGAGGTTGAACCGCTGGAAGACCATTCCGATCTGGGAACGTTCGCGGCAGACGTCGGCATCTCGCAGCTCGTAGATCTTGTCGCCCGACTGGCGGTAGCCGACGAGCCGCCCGTCGACCCACAGCCGTCCGGCGTCGATTCGCTCCAAGTGGTTGATGCAGCGGAGGAACGTCGACTTGCCGGAGCCGGAGGCCCCGATCATGCAGACGACCTCGCCCGGCTGCACCTCGAGCGAAACGCCTTTCAGAACTTCGAGACGGCCGAAGCTCTTGTGCACGCCTTCGGCCTTGACCATCGGTTCGGTGCTCGTTATCTGAGTCATGTCCTAGTACCCGTGACGGAAATACAAGCTTCGACGCAATCGCTGGAGCGGGGTCGGAGGCAGCTCCCGCGCCGCGCCACGACCAAAGTAGCGCTCGAGGTAGTACTGCCCGAACGAGAGCACCGTCGTGACGATCAGGTACCAGATGCTCGCCACGATGAGCAGTGGAATCGTCCGGTAATTCACTGCGTAGATCAGCTCGACCGAATAGAGCAGATCTGTGACCGCGATCACGCTGACGAGGGAGGTTGTCTTGAGCATCGAGATCGTCTCGTTGCCGGTGGGCGGGACGATCACGCGCATCGCCTGCGGCAGCACGATCCGGCGCATGGTCTGCAGACGCGTCATCCCGAGGCTCTGCGCCGCCTCGGTCTGGCCCTCGTCGACCGAGATGAAGCCCGCCCGCACGATCTCCGCCATGTAGGCGCCCTCGTTGAGCCCGAGGGCAAGCATTCCGGCCACGAAAGGGGTGATGGCCGAGTTCGCGCTGAAGTGGACGAACTGAGGCCCGAGCGGGATTCCCAGCGAGAGCCTCGGGTAGAGAGCGGCGAAGAAGCCCCAGAAGAGGATCTGGACGAGCACGGGCACCCCTCGGAAGAACCAGATGTAAAGCCAGCTCGCCCCCGAGACCAGAGGATTCGGAGAGAGGCGCATGACCGCAAGGACGATTCCGATCGCGATCCCGATCGCCATGCAGAGCACCGTCAGCTCCAGCGTTGTGATCAGCCCCTGGAGAACCCGGCTCGAGGTGAAGTAGTGGCGGATGACTCCCCACTGGAAACGCGGGTTGGTCGCGACCGACTTCACGATCGCAGCCGAGAGGTAGAGGATGATCGCAGCCGCGACCCAACGGCCCGGTCGGCGGACCGGGATCGCCTTGATCTCGTCGGGTCGGACCGGCTCGGCGGTGTCGCTCGCCATCGGGGCCCTAGTGACGGTGTCGGTTAGCTAATCGCGCCGTTGATCTTTGGGTTGGTGATTGCGCCGTCCGCGATCCCCCATTTGGTCAGAATCGCCTTGTACGTGCCGTCTGACATGAGGACCTTGAGCGCCGAGAGAAACGGCTTCGTCAGACCGCTTCCCTTCGGGATCGCGATCCCGTACGGGGCTGTGTTGTACGACTTGCCGGTCAACTTGAACTGCCCGTTCGACTGCTTGACGATGTAGGCAGCCACGGGGGAGTCGGCCATGCCGACCTGTTGGCGGCCGCTCGAGATCGCCAGGTTCGCCGCGTTCTGGTCCGGATAGACCGAGACCTTGACCCCGGACTTCCCGGCAGACTTGCATTTCCCGCTCTGCTTGGTGGAGTCATCCGCCTGGGTCGTTCCGCGCTCGACCCCGACCGAATGCCCGCAGAGGTCGGCCAGCGAGTTGATCGCCGGGCCCCCGCTCGCCTTGACGTAGAACGAGGTGCCCGCCTGAAAATACGTGACGAAATCGACGGTCTTCTGCCGCTCCTTCGTGTCGGTGAACGAGGACAACCCGACGTCGAACTTGCCTGCGGCGAGGCCGGGGATGATTCCGTCAAAGCTCGTGTTCACAACCTTCACCTTGACTCCCATGACGGCGGCGAGAGCCTTGCCGAGGTCGGGGTCCATGCCCTCCACGGTCTTGCCGTTCGAGCCGATGAACTCATTCGGTGCGTAGGTGGCATCCGCGGCGACGACCAGGGTCTTCGACTTGAACTTTGCAGGGACCTGAGCCGCGACCGTGCTGTCGGTGGCCGGGGTCGAGATCGTGGTCGCAGTGGTGGTGGTGGCCGCAGTCGTGGTCGTGCTGGAAGCCTTCTTGCTGCCTCCGCAGCCCGCCGCAAGAACGACGACGAGGGCGAGAACTGCGAGTCCTGCCGTGGACGGGGTTTTCCGACGATGCATGCTCAATCCTTTCATCTGCGGAAGCTGGGGCGCCGCCTCATAACGAGGCAGGGATCGCATGGTACTGCGCGGCTCCCAAGTTTCTGCGAGGTACCGCATGGGTGAACCCATGAATCCCCCATGAGCCCCTGGTCGGCGACCCGACGGGGTTACTCTTCTCTCGCGCCGAAGTGGCGGAACTGGCAGACGCGCCGGACTCAAAATCCGGTGGGGCTCACGCCCCGTGTGGGTTCGACTCCCACCTTCGGCACTCGGCGTTGAAGGAGCGCTGCGCTTTGACGCCGTAGGCGGGCTTCGCCCGCCGAGAGGCTGACTGCGGGCTGCGTCGCCAGAAACATGAAGAAGGGGGCTCGTGGGGGAAACATGGTTTCCCCCACGTTCCTTCGGCATGATCTCGGGGTGGCGAAGCGAATCGGGATCCTCACAGGCGGCGGCGATTGCCCCGGGCTGAACGCGGTCATTCGCGCGGTGGCCCGGCGCTCATTTCAGCGGGGGTACGAGGTCGTCGGGGTGCGCGACGGGTGGCGGGGACTCGTCGAGGAGGAGCTGGAGCCCCTCGGCTCGCGGGAGATCTCGGGGATCCTGCCGCGCGGCGGGACGATTCTCGGGACGACGCGAACGAACCCGTACAAGCTCGACGGCGGGGTCGACCGCGTCCTGGAGACCTTCGAGCGAGCCGGGCTCGACGCGCTCGTCGCGATCGGCGGCGAGGACACACTCGGAGTCGCGGCGCGTCTCTTCGAGGAGCAGGGCTTCCCGGTTGTGGGCGTGCCGAAGACGATCGACAACGATCTCAACGGAACCGATTACACGTTCGGATTCGATACGGCGGTCTTCATTGCCACCGAGGCGATCGATCGCCTACACACGACCGCCGAGTCCCACAACCGCGTGATGGTCGTCGAGGTGATGGGCCGGAACACCGGGTGGATCGCCGTGATGAGCGGAATCGCAGGGGGCGCCGACGTGATCCTGATCCCGGAGCAGCCGATCTCGATCGACGAGGCGTGCGACGACATCCGCCGCCGACATGAGCGCGGCAAGGACTTCTCGATCGTGGTCGTCTCGGAGGGATACGAACTCCAAGAAGTCACTGACGGCGGCGAAGAGGACGAGTTCGGCCACGTCCGGTTGTCCCAGCGAGGTGTCGGCGATGCCCTTGGGCACGAGATCGAGGGGCGCACCGGCTTCGAGACACGGGTAACAGTGCTCGGGCATGTCCAGCGCGGCGGCTCCCCCACCCCGCGCGACCGCGTGCTAGCGACGCGGTTCGGGCTGAAGGCGGCCGACCTCGCGCACCAGGAGAGCTTCGGTCAGATGGCGTCGCTCCAGGGCGACCGGATCGTCGATGTGTCGCTGAAAGATGCGACTGCCGAGCTCAAGACGGTGCCGCCCGAGTGGTACGACGTCGCGAAGGCGTTCTTCGGTTAGCTCCGCCTTCAAGTCCGGCGGCGGCTGCGCCGGTTCCGCCTTCAAGTCCGGCGCCGGCTGCGCCGGCGCCATGACGACTTGAAGGCGATCAGCGCACAGTTGGTCGGCCTAAACCGCGCCTGGCCAAGCCGGGCACGGTGACGAAGCGTGAGCGACGTCGCCACGTGAGTATTTGAGGGCGCAGATGAGCAGGGTTGAGCCGAATTACGGCTGTTCGAGCATGACCGCACCGCTTCGTCGGGTGATGCTTCGGTCGCCACGGGCGCCCGAACTGCGGCGCTGGCGCGAGTACGGCTGGCGCGCCGAGCCGGATCCAGTCGGGATCGCCCGCGAGCACGAAGCACTGTACGAGCTGCTTGAGTCCGCCGGAGCCGAGGTCGTCCTCGCCACGGCGCCCGTGGACGAGGATCCGGATGCGATCTACGTGTACGACCCGGTGCTGATCGTTGACGACGGCGCCGTGCTGCTGAGGCCAGGCAAAACCGGCCGACGGGGCGAGCCTGCAGCGCTCGGTGTCGATCTCGCGCGCGCGGGCCTGCCAGTGGCGACGCCGCTGGACGACCCCGCCTTCGCCGAGGGCGGCGACCTGCTCCGGCTCGACGAGCGAACCCTGCTCGTCGGCCTCGGTTACCGAACGAATCAGGCCGGCGCCGAGGCCCTCGCGGAGGTGACCAGTCTCGACGTCATCACCTTCGACTTGCCGCACTGGCACGGCGAGAGCGAGGTCATGCATCTGCTTTCGCTGCTCAGCCCGCTCGCGGACGATCTCGTCGTCGCGTACAAGCCGTTGCTCCCCGTGCGGCTGGCGCAACTGCTCGCCGAGCGCGGGATCGAGATCGTCGAGGTGCCGGAAGGCGAGTTCGAATCGATGGGCGCCAACGTCCTGGCGCTCGCGCCGCGAGTCGCGCTCGTGGTCGAAGGGAATCCGCACACGCGCCGCCGGCTCGAGCAGGCGGGCGTCGAAGTGCTCTCGTACGTCGGCAAAGAGCTGTCGAAGGGCGACGGCGGGCCGACCTGCCTCACCTGCCCGTTGCTGCGGCGGTAGCGCGGGTGACCTCCTAGACGTTGGGCGGCGCGTCGCCGATCAGGTCGGAAACGCTGCGGGGCTCGACGATGACGCCGTCGAAGCCGGCGCGCTCGAGCGCAGCAACGTCCTCGCGGCTGAGGCCTGACAGCTCGGCGATTGCCAGCTTGCCGGCCGGGACGTCGGGAAGAAGATCGAGCACCCGCTCCAGCGCATCCTCACCGTCCGCGTCAGGTGCGGCGAGCACAAAGATCTCCGGGTCGAGTACCTCGAGAACAGACTCCAGCCGTTCCTCGTCGTCGATCCGAAACGCGAGCTCGCAGGTCTCGCCAAGCTCGTTCGACACGCGGGCAAGCGAGTCGAGATCCTCACCGACGTCGAGCAGGCAGGCATCCGCGTCCGGCGGCGGGACGCCGACCGCGTCCGACCCCGCCACGAGGACCGGCAGGCTCGTGGCGCTGCGGATTTGAGCGAGTGTGCCCTCGTTCCCTTGGGCGACGACAACGGCCTCCGCGCCCTGTTCCTGGACGTGGGCGGCATCGTCCGCAGCCGAAACCCGGGCCACCAACGAGATCCCGTCGCCTTCCGAAATCGCCTGACTGAAGCGCCGCTTCGCCTTCATCGGCACGGATTCTTGACGATCGCGTCACCCACGTGCGCGGAAATCCTGGTTAGGCTCGTCGCGGGGAGGAGGCTGGGTACGCCTTGCGGCGGCGCCAACGGCCACGGCCAGGTCAGACACCCAGCGGGTGCCGAGGCGTCGCTTGCGACGCCGATCTGGAGGCCGCGGCGGCTCTGCCGGCGCGGCCGTTTAAACCAGGCTGAGATGACTGCACCGGCGGATCACACACCCATGGGATGCCACACCGTCTTGAGCTCCAGGAAGCCGGCGATCTCCCAGGGGCTCTGAGCGTCGGCGGAGCCCCGCACGACTCGCTTCACATTGTCCGCGGCCAACCGCTCCAGCTCGGGGAGGTCGCCGTCCGCTCCCGTCACGTCGAGCGCGTTCACGTCCATGTGGGAGGCCAGCACCGGGGCCAGCTCGCTCCGAAAACCCGTCAGGAGGTTGACGACGCCACCCGGAACGTCGGAGGTTGCCAACACCTCAGCGAGCTCGATCGCAGCCAGCGGCCGGGACTCCGACGCGACGACCACCGCCGCGTTGCCGCCCACGAGAACCGGCGCGAGGCGCGACACGAGCCCTAGCAGCGGCGGCTCGTCGGGCACCAGCACGCCGACGACTCCGGTCGGCTCGGGCACGGTGAAATTGAAGTAGGGCCCGGCGACCGGATTTGCCGAGCCGAGCACCTGTGCGAGCTTGTCGGCCCAGCCCGCGTACCAGACGAATCGATCGACGGCTGCGTTCACCTCGGCCTCGTCGCCCGTCAGCTCGGCGAACTCCGGGGTCCGCGCCTCGAGCATCTCCGCCACGCGATAGAGCACCTGGCCGCGGTTGTAGGCGGTCATGTCGGCCCACTTCGGCTGCGCGGCCTGCGCTATCCGCACCGCATCGCGAACGTCCTTGCGCGAGGCGCGAGCGACGTTCTGCCCCTCTGCCTCGTACGTCCGGCCCGACTCCGACCGCGGGAACTTGCCCCCGATGTAGAGCTTGTACGTCTTCTTGACCGGCAGGCGGCTTCGGCGCTCAGCCACCGGAGGCCTCCGCGAAGTCGAGGTACGGCTCGAGCCCGTGGCGTCCGCCCTCGCGGCCGAAGCCGGACTCCTTGTAGCCGCCGAAGGGAGACGCCGGATCAAACCGGTTGTAGGTGTTCGCCCAGATGACGCCGGCCTCGAGGCGCTGCGCCATCCAGAGGATTCGGGAGCCTTTCTCCGTCCACACGCCGGCCGACAGGCCGTACGGCGTGTTGTTCGCCTTCTCGACCGCCTCATCAGGCGTCCGGAACGTGAGCACGGAGAGCACCGGCCCGAAGATCTCCTCCTGGGCGATCCGATAGCTCTGAGCAACGTTCGTGAAGACGGTCGGCACGAACCAGTAGCCCTTCTCCGGCAGGCGGCAGGGCGGCTGGTAGATCTCCGCGCCTTCCTCCTTGCCGGCCGCCACGAGCTCCTCGATCTTCTCGAGCTGCTGCCGGGAGTTGATCGCGCCGAGATCGGTGTTCTTGTCGAGCGGATCGCCGACGCGCAGCGTCGTCAGGCGGCGCTTGAGCTTCTCGATCAGCGGCTCGGAGATCGACTCCTGGACGAGCAGCCGCGAGCCTGCGCAGCAGACGTGCCCCTGGTTGAAGTAGATCCCGTTGACGATTCCCTCGACCGCCTGGTCGAGCGCGCAGTCGTCGAAGATGATGTTTGCGGCCTTGCCGCCGAGCTCGAGCGTCAGCTTCTTGCCAGTGCCGGCGAGCTCGCGCTGAATCGCCTTGCCGACCTCGGTCGAGCCCGTGAAGGCGATCTTGTCGACCTCAGCCTTGACCAGAGCGGCGCCGGTGGCCCCGTCGCCGGTGATGATGTTGACGACTCCGGGCGGCAGTTCCGCCTGGCGCAAGACGTCGCAGAAGAGCAGCGCCGTCAGAGGCGTCGTCTCGGCCGGCTTCAGCACGACCGTGTTTCCCGCCGCCAAGGCGGGCGCGATCTTCCAGGCGAGCATCAGCAGGGGAAAGTTCCAGGGGATGATCTGCCCGGCGACGCCGAGCGGTTTCGGCCGCCGGTTCGGGAATGCGTACTCGAGCTTGTCGGCCCAGCCGGCGTAGTAGAAGAAGTGCGCCGCGGCGAGCGGCAGGTCGACGTCGCGGGATTCGCGGATCGGCTTGCCGCCGTTCAGCGACTCGAGGACTGCGAACTCGCGCGAGCGCTCCTGCAGGATGCGGGCAATCCGGTAGAGGTACTTCGCCCGCTCCACGGGCGCCGCGGCCGACCACCCGTTGGTGAACGCCTCGCGGGCGGCCCCCACAGCCAGGGCGACGTCCTCGGGGCCGGCTTGGGGCAGCTCGGCAAGCGGCTCCTCGGTCGCCGGATTGATCGTCGTGTAGTACTCCCCCGACCTCGGCTCGACGAACTCTCCGCCTACGAAGAGGCCGTAGCGCTCCTCGAGCTTGACGATCTCGCGAGACTCGGGTGCGCTGGCGTACTCCCAAGCGGAGGGGGCTGGGATCCGGTCGCCGCGCTGCTCGAGCTCTGCCATCAGTCGAGTGTGAAGTAGTCGGGAGACTGGTAGCGCCCGGTCTTTTCCTTGCGAATCTGCATCAGTACGTCGTTTAGAAGCGAAGAGGCGCCGAAGCGAAAGAGGTCGGGCGTGAGCCAGTCGAGCCCGAGGGTCTCGTGCACGATCACGAGCGTCTGCACCGCCTGCTTCGCGTTCCGGATTCCGCCGGCCGGCTTCATGCCGACGCGACGGCCCGTCTCTTCGAAGACGTCGCGGATCGCCTCGAGCATCACGAGCGTCACGGGCAGCGTCGCCGAGGACGAGAGCTTCCCGGTCGAGGTCTTGATGAAGTCTGCCCCAGCCGCGATCGCCAGCAGGGACGCACGGCGGACGTTGTCGTAGGTGCCAAGCTCCCCAACCTCGAGGATCACCTTGAGGTGAGTGTCACCGACGGCTTCCTTGACCTGGACGATCTCGTCGTAGACCTTTGCGTAGCGGCCGGAGAGGAAGGCGCCGCGGTCGATCACCATGTCGATCTCGTCCGCTCCCAGCTCGACGGCTTCGCGCACCTCGTCGACCTTCACGCGCGTCGGGCTCTGGCCGGACGGGAACGCCGTCGCCACGGAGG
>JALYLK010000320.1 GCA_030774275.1 Actinomycetota bacterium | reverse complement strand
TCAGCTCGTCGGCCTTGCGCCGCGAAGCCACGCCGGCCCGGGCGAGGTAGGCGTTCAGGCGCACGGCCGAATTGTCCCTTCCCGTGTCGCTTCTCTGATTGCCACTTCCCGTGTCGCCTCTCGGATTTTCGCCTCCGTCACACCAGCGTTTCCCACGCGTCCAACTTTCGCGGCTACGGTCGCCTCGGGGAGGAGGCCGGGGCGCCTTGGTTGACGCGTCAACAAAACGAAAGCGTCCGAGAATCGGCGGAACCGCGTTAGGA
Organism: Actinomycetota bacterium; assembly: GCA_030774275.1. GTDB lineage: Bacteria > Actinomycetota > Thermoleophilia > Gaiellales > Gaiellaceae > 13-2-20CM-68-14. The sequence goes on along the minus strand of JALYLK010000320.1, from coordinate 3,583 downwards.
GATCCGCGCCCCGCGCGTCATCATCGGTTTTGTGCCGCACTACGTGACCCTCATGCGCTGGACGTCCCAGGGCGTCGCAGGACTCCCGGCCTGGCGTGAGCGCGTCGAGGACGGCGAGCGGATCATCGGCGAGGCCGGCGGCAGCCTCGTCGGCGTCTACGTCACGCTCGGGCGCTACGACGTGGTCGAAATCTTCGAGGCGCCCGACGACGAGACCGCCGCTGAGATCATCCTGAAGCTCCAGCGGCATGGCGCCGAGCACACGGAAACCCTTCGCGCGTTCACCCGCGACGAGGCCGAAGAGATCATCCGCAGGCTCTGACCACGCTTTCGCGCGTCAGCCGGGAAGGCCGGTCTAAGAGCTTTGCCTTTCGTTGTGGATCGCGAACTCCGTTGATTGCGGTGGCGTCGGGAACGCCGCATCGCCAAGTTCTTGGAGCCCCGGCATCAGCGTCTCGTCACGAAACTGCACGTAGCTGTCCCGGGAGTCCCAGAGCGCGACCACGATCCACCCGTCGTCCGTGGCACCGGCCGCGTGGTAGGTCTGGCCCTGCGGAAGGCTCCCGTCGGCCGGATGAACACGCCCGATCCCTGCTTCGTACTGATCCTTGGTCCCACCTGGGAACCGGTGGACGATGCCGAATGTCGCCATGTGCCCCTCCCGATCTCTAGACGTTGAAGCTGCGAGCCTAACGCGTCAGGCTGGCCGCTTCTCGGCGACGGCCTCGAGCCGGGCGCGGATCTCGTCCGGTTCGCCGCCGAGGTCGTCGAGGCGCGGCAGCGCCGCTAGCGACTCGAGACCGAACACGCGCTCGAAAAGCGGGGTCGTCTTGTAGCGAATCGCGCCGGCGGCCTCGCCGTCCCGGCCCGCCTCGGCGATCAGGCCGCGCTCGACCAGGCCGGCGACGACCGAATCGGCGGCGACACCGCGGATCCGGGCGATGTCCGGCCGTGTACACGGTCCGAAGTAAGCGACGATCGCCAGCGTCTCCATCGCTGCTCCCGAGAGCCCACGCTCGACCGGTCGCTCGAACAGCCGCGAGCACGCGTCGGCTGCCTCGCGCGAAGCCCGAAACGCCCAACCGCCGGCAACCTGCTCGAGCACGATGCCGCTGCGGCCTTCGCCGTAGCGTTCAACAAGCAGCCTCAGCGCGGTCTCGATCCGCTCCGCGTCCTCGTTCGCCGCCACGGCGAGCTCCTCGACCGGCAGCGGCTGCGAGGCGACGACGAGCAGCGCCTCGACGGTTCGTGCGAGCCGGTCGACGGGATTGGCGGTGATCAGGCGGAGCGGGCGATCCATTCCTGTTCCTTTCGTTCGACGCCGGCGCGCGCAACCCTGATCGGAGCAAACGAACCCGCCTGCTCCAGGGAGACCTCGCCGGCCTTGCGCAGTTCCAGCATCGCCAGAAATGCGACAGCCGCTTCGACGCGGGACAACCCGACGACCTCGGACTCGAAGTCGAACCGCCTCCGCCGCCGCAAGACGGCGCGGAAGCGCTCGAGAAACTGCGACACCGGCGGAAACCGAAGCGCCATGTGTCCGAGCGAGAGCGACGGGGGCTCAGTCGCCAGCAGCCGCAGCGCAGCGCCCAGCCGCTCCGGCTCCTGCGGCGCGAGCTGCCGCTGCACCTGGGGCGCCAGCGGGGCCGGCCCGGTCCGGAAGAACCGCTCCGCTTCGCCGTCGAGCCGCTCCGAGAGCCACGCAGCGGCTTCCTTCATCCGCCTGTAGTCGGCCAGCCGCCGGGCCAGCTCCTCGGCCGCCTCCTCGGGCTCCAACTCCGACAGCTCGAGCTCCTCCTCGGGGAAGAGACCACGCGCCTTCAGCTCGAGCAGCGCCGCGACCAAAACCAGGAACTCCCCGCACGCATCGAGATCGAGCCGGCCTCGCTCCTCCAGGCGATCGCAAAAGGCCAAGACGATCTCGGCGACGTCGACCTCCGCGAGTTCGAGCTCCTCGCGGAGCACGAGCGTCAGCAGCAGGTCGAACGGCCCCTCGAACGCGTCGAGGTCCAGCTCGAGCTCGCGCACGATCACGGGCCGGAGCCTAGTCCCGCTACCGGACGCGGCCCTTGGGCACGGCCATCGCCGGGCCCTTGGGTGGCGCCTCGCGGCGGCGCCCGACGCTCCCCTTGGCGTCCTCGTCCCGGATGAACTGCCACCAGACGAAGAAGCCGGTCGAGAGGACGAAGAGGACGATCGAGACCCACGCGTTCGTCCGCAGGCCGAGGAAATGGCCTGAAGGGTCAACGCGGAGCAACTCCTCGAAGAAGCGCCCGAAGCAGTAGTAAGAGACGTAGAGCGCGAAGAGCCCCGGCGGCCGGATCCTGAACCGCGAGCCGACCCAAAGCAATATCCCGACCCCGACCAGGTCGTAGATGAACTCGTACAGAAAGGTCGGGTGGAAGGTCGTGTTGCCGAGGTACTTAGGAACCCGGTGCTCGAAATCGATCTTCAGCCCCCACGGCAGGCTGGTTGGTTTGCCGTAGAGCTCCTGGTTGAAGTAATTGCCCCAGCGGCCGATCCCTTGGGCCAGCAACAGCCCTGGGGCGACCGCGTCCATGAACAGGAAGACGCTTGCCTTCGCGCGGTGGACGATCCACGCCCCGACAACAGAGCCCAGGAAGATCCCGCCCCAGACGCCGAGCCCACCCTGCCAGACCGCGAAGGGCCCCCACCAGTGGTTGGGAACTTCGCTCCAGCTTGTGATGTCGTGGTAGGCACGCGCGCCGACGATCCCCGCGGCAACGCCCCAGACGGCGACGCGCAGCACAAGATCCGGATCGCCGCCGAGCCGTTTCCAGCGCACCCACGTCAGCCAGATAGCGGCAACGATCGCGAGCAGCAGCATCAGGCCGTACAAGTGAATCGGCCGTCCGAAGATGTGGAAGACGCTGGTGTGAGGCGACGGAATCGAGGCGAGCAGGAAGGTCACCGGCGGGACATTCTGCCGGGACGGGCGAAAGCCTGCCTATAGGAGGATTTCGACGGCCACCGGAATCGGGCAGCCTTGCGAGACCAGATCGATCGCCTGATGGAGGTCGACGTCGTGTCGTTCGGCCAGCCTGGCCGCGTCGCGCACCGGGTAGCCGGCGCGCTCCAACTCCTCGCATCTCCATTCGACGATCCGGTCGAGCTCGGTATCCGGTGCAAGTCGAGTTTCTGCCGCAGTCATACCTAAAGATTCGGCGGTGGGCCCTTTTCGGTTGTCCCCTTTACGGGGGGTTCGCACGAGACTGAAGTTCAGTGTTTGGCCGGCGGGCCTACGCTCTCGGCGGCCACTCCTCGGCGGTGACCGCATAGAGCTTGTGGTCCTGCCAGACGCCGGCGATCTGTAGGTAGCGCCGGGCGAGCCCCTCCTCGCGGAAGCCCGTCTTCTCGAGCACTCGGATCGATGCGACGTTGCCCGGGATCACGGCTGCTTGCACACGGTGCAGCGCGAGCTCGCCAAAGGCGACGTCGACCGCCTGTCGCACCGCAGCGGTCGCGTAGCCGTGTCCGTTGTGCCGTTCTGAGACGAAGTAGCCGAGGTGAGCGTTCTGGAAGGGCGCGGGCGAGATCCCCGAGAGTTGAATCCGCCCCACGA